>PMOM01000173.1 GCA_003161535.1 Caulobacteraceae bacterium
CTGGCGCGGCTGCGGGCTCGGCCGATCGCCACCCTCGGCCTGGAGGCCCAGGAGCGCCACGAACGCCGCGAACGGGTCCATCGCGACGAATGACCGCCGCGGGTCCGGCGTCGAACCAGCGAGGCTTGCGGGATGTCTCTTGAGTTCTATTTCCATCCCCTCTCGTCCTTCTGCCAGAAGGTGCTCATCGCGCTCTACGAGAACGACACGCCGTTCACGCCGCGATTTGTCGATTTCTCCGGCGAAGGGGAGCGCGCCGATTTCCTGAAGCTCTGGCCGATCGGAAAATTTCCGCTCCTGCGCGACACCGACAAGGATCGGACGATCCCGGAGTCCAGCATCATCATCGAGTATTTGGCCCAGAACTATCCGGGCAAGATCGCGCTGACGCCCGCCGACCCCGACCTCGCCCGCCAGACCCGCCTGCGCGACCGGTTTTACGATCTTTATGTCATGGCGCCGATGCAGCAGATCGTCGGCGACACCCTTCGGCCGGACGGCCAGAACGATCCGCTGGGAGTCCGGCAAGCCAAGGCGCTGCTTGAGACCGCGTACAACATGATCGACGCCGACATGGCGGACAAGACCTGGGCCATGGGCGAGTCGTTCTGCATGGCCGACTGCGCCGCCGGCCCGGCGCTGATGTACGCCAATGCGGCCTCGCCCTTCGGCCCTGGACGCAAGAACGTGGGGGCGTATCTGCGGCGCCTGATGGCGCGGCCCTCCTTCGCCCGCGCGATCAGCGAAGCGGCGCCCTACATCAAGTTCTTCCCGATGGCCGACAAATATCACGCCCTGTACGGATAGCCCGTTTACGCACCTCATTCGGGCGACTTCCCCCACAACACCGTCATGGCCGGGCGTATACGACCAGGCCGGGGGACTTGGGATTAGCCGCCAGGATCGCTAGAAGCGCGGCCATGGCTCGCCGCGTCATCACCGATCGCTTGGTCGTCGCCACGCTGCAGGCCAATCCCACCGTGGGCGACATCGCCGGCAACGAGGCCATGGCCCACGATCTGCTGGCCGCCGCGAGCGCGCGGGGCGCGGATATCGCCGTCTTCCCCGAACTCTTCCTGATCGGCTATCCGCCGGAGGACCTGGCCCTCAAGCCGGCGGCGCTGCGCGACTGCAAGGCGGCGCTGGAGCGTTTGGCGCGCCAGACGGCCGGCGGCTGCGCGGCCCTGGTCACCCTGCCCTGGGCCGGAAACGACGAGCGCCCCCGCAACGCCGTGGCCTTGATCGACGGCGGCGAGGTGCGGGGCGTGGCTTTCAAGATCAATCTGCCCAACTACGGCGTCTTCGATGAAAAACGCATTTTCGCGGCGGGCGATGAGCCAGGCCTGTTCGAAATCGGCGGCGTGAAGATCGGCGCGCCGGTGTGCGAGGACATCTGGGCCGCCGGACCCTGCGACCGGCTCAAAGCCATGGGGGCGGAATTTATGATGGTTCCCAACGGCTCGCCGTTTCGGCGCGCCTCGCGGGACGAACGCATGAGCGTGGCGGCCGCGCGAGTCGCCGCCACCGGCCTGCCGCTGATCTATGTCAATCAAATCGGCGGCCAGGATGAGCTGGTCTTCGACGGCGGCTCGTTCGCCCTGGGCGCGGACGGCGGGCTGTGCATGAGCTTGCCGATGTTCGAGGAGGCCGTGGCCTCATCGACCTGGGAGAAGAGCGTCGGCGGTTGGCGCTGCGTGGAGGCCCCGCGGGCCGACTGGCCGGGCGCCGACGAAGCCATCTACCGGGCCATGGTGGTGGGACTGCGCGACTATGTGCGCAAGTCGGGCTTCAGCGGCGTGCTGGTCGGTCTGTCGGGCGGCGTCGACTCGGCGCTTTCGCTGGTGGTGGCGCGCGACGCCCTGGGGGCGGCGAACGTGAGGGCCTTCATGCTGCCTTCGCGCTACACCAGCCCCGAGAGCCTGGAGGATGCCGCCGCCTGCGCCAAGGCCGCGGGCGTGGCGCTCGATGAGATCGCCATCGCTCCGGCGATGGAGGCGTTCGAAGCCATGCTCGCCGCGTCTTTCGCCGGCCGGCCGGCGGACATCACCGAAGAGAACCTGCAGGCCCGCATTCGCGGCGTCGCCCTGATGGCGCTTTCCAACAAGCTTGGCCTGATGCTGCTGACCACCGGCAACAAGTCGGAGATGGCGGTGGGCTACGCCACGCTCTACGGCGACATGTGCGGCGGCTACAATGTGCTCAAGGACCTCTACAAGGTGGATGTCTACGCGGCCTGCGCCTGGCGCAACGCCCATGGCGCCTACGGCGGGCCGGTGGCCCCGATCCCAAAGCGCATCCTGACCAAGCCGCCCTCGGCCGAACTGCGGCCAAACCAGACCGATCAGGACAGCCTGCCGCCCTATGAGGAACTGGACGCCATTCTGCATGGCCTGGTTGAGGAGGAGGCGACCCTCGACGAGATTGTCGCGCGCGGCCACGACGCCGCCACCGTCGAACGCGTCCAGCGCCTGCTCTACGGCGCCGAATACAAGCGCCGGCAGG
>PMOM01000105.1 GCA_003161535.1 Caulobacteraceae bacterium
GCTCGAGGGAAGCCTGCAATCCCTGGATTTTCTGGCAACCGCCAACGCACTTGCCGGCCGGCCGGCGCCCACCCGAGATCGGATCGAAGGGCTTTGGCGCGTCCTGCTGACCAACCAATTCCACGACATCCTGCCTGGCAGCAGCATCGCCGAGGTTTATGCGCGCGCCAACCTCGAGCTTGGCGACCTGGCGCAAGACGTCGATCGACTGAATGGCGAACTGCTTGCGGCGCTAGGCGGCGCGCGGGGCGAGCTTCGCCCGGTGAACACTATCGGCTTTGACTGCGCCGAGGTGGCGCTGGACCCGGACGGCGCGCCCCGCTTCATTCGCGCGCCAGCCTTCGCCGCCGGGGCGATCGCCGAGGCGACGGAACGCGTCCGCGTGACGCGAGGCAAGTCCGGCGAGGTGCGGCTGGAGAACGGGCGTCTGACCGCCATACTGACAGCCGGCGGCGCGCTCAAATCGCTCATCCACCACGCCACCGGCCGCGAAGTCCTGGCCGGCGAGGGCAATCGCATGGTCCTTTTCGAGGATCGGCCCACGGCCTTCGAAGCCTGGGACATCGATCCCTTCGCCCTGGAAACGGCCAGGGACGCGCCCGCCGCCCATGCCCACAAGGTGATCGCCAAAGGGCCTCTGCGCGCCGAGGTCCGCTTCGAGCGCCGGCTTGGCGCGGCCAGCACGATGATCCAGACGGTGCGCCTCGACGCCGACAGCGAACATCTGGAATTCGACACCCATCTGGATTGGCGCGAGCGGCGCGTTTGGCTCAAGGCGGTGTTCCCCATCGCGGCGCGCTCGATGACGGCGACCTACGAGACTGCGTTTGGGGCGGTGGAGCGTCCGACCCACGACAACACCGACGCCGACCTGGCGCGCTATGAGGTTCCCGCCCACCGCTGGGCCGACCTTGCCGAGCCTGGTTTCGGTGTCTCCCTGCTCAGCGACGCCCGCTACGGCTTTTCGGTTCACCGCGGCCAGATGGCGCTCAGCCTGGCGCGCGGCCCGATGTCGCCCGATCGCGGGGCCGACATCGGCGTGCATCGCTTTCGTTATGGCCTCTTCCCCCACACAGGCGACTGGCGAGCGGCCGGGACGGTGGGCCGGGCGGCGTGCTTCAACCGGCCAGTCCTGTGGACGCGTGGCGAGGTCGCGCCGGTGCTGCGGACGTCTGCCATGAAGGCGACTCCCGAGGCGGTGGTCATCGACACCATCAAACCGGCGGAGGATGGTCAGGGCTGGATCGTACGCCTGTACGAAAGCGGCGGCGGGCGAACGTCGGCGCGGCTTGCCATTGGTCCCAAGGTGACCAAGGCTTGGCTCAGTAACACCTTGGAAGATCGCCTTAGCCCGATCACGATCCGCAAAGGCGCCTGCCAAATCCCGTTACGCGGCTTTCAGATTGCAACGATCCGCCTGATTTGACCGAGCGGATGGCTATGCGGTATGGCGCACCCCTTGCTGGCGCCCGGGGTTGGCGCTCGAAGGATTTTCATGGGCCCTGATCTTGATCGCAGGACGTCGCGCCAAGCGCGGGGCTCGATCATCTGCGCCGCCGTGGCCGTGGCGCTCCTGGCGGGGTCGGCTCATGCGGCCCTGGTGGAAGTGGCGGTCACGGGCATCGCTCAGGCGCGTGGCCATGTGCGCGTGGAGCTTTGCACCAAATCGACTTTCCTGACCGACGACTGTCCCTACCAGGGGCAGGCTTTGGCGACCGTCGGGGCCACCGTGGTCAAGATCGCGCGGGTCGCTCCGGGCGAATACGCCGCCCAGGCGTTCCACGACGAGACCGACCAGGGGATCGTGCATCAGAATATCCTCGGCATTCCCAAGGAGCGGATCGGATTTTCCAACGATGCGCCCCTGCGCGCCCGCGGTCCGCGTTTCGAGGACGCCGCTTTCTTTGTCGGCCGGGAAGCCCGGCACATCACGTTGAGGTTGCGCCGCCTATTTCACGCCGACTGAGGCGCGAGCGTTCGACGCGGCTTCATTTCGCCGGGCAATAAGCCAGATCAACACGCCGCTGGCGATCAACACCGCAGAAGCAAGCACCAGCTTGGCCACGGCGGCGAGCCCATCGGCGGCCTCGGGACTGGGAACCAGGGTGCAGGCGATGGCGCTGGCGGTGACTGTCAGGCCAACCGCGCCCACAAGGCGGGCGACGCCGGCGCCGCCGGGAGTCCAGCCACCAGGCGGAAGCGGCGTAATCTGCACCTTCAGATAGACCACGAACATGAAGACGAATGGCAGGGTGTAGGACAGCACGCTCATCGAGACCAGGAAGTCGTAGGCGGCCTTCACCGTGGCGCCGGCTTGGCCCAGCAGGATCAGGGCGAAGACCGCCAAGGTCTGGACGACGATCGCCGCCACTGGGGCACCGGTCCTGCGATGGCGCCAGGCGAACGCGGCCGGCAGATACCGATCGACCCCGATCACGAAGGGCAGGCGCGCGGCCACGCCGAACCAGGCGCTGTAAGCGCCCAGCATGGAGAGGGCCAGGAGGACGACGGCCGCCGGCGCCAGCGGAGCGAGGCCCAGGCGGGTCAGGCTGAGGCGCAAGGCGTCCGGCAACCCGGAAAGGCGCGAGACATCGTCCGGCGCCAGGACGCTCAACATGGCCAGGGTGCCCAGCATATAGGCGACGGTGACCCCGACGCCCACGACCGCCAGCACGCGCAGGACCTGCCGCGTTCCGCCCTCGACGTCGCCGCGCAGAAGGGCCAGCGCCTCGGGGCCCCCAAAGGCGAATACCATGGTCGCCCACAGCGCGGCGCCGTCGGCGTTGAGCGGCAAGGCAAACTTCGTCCACGAAAAGCGGGTCGCCGCGCCGTCCCGGACCGCCAGGAGACCACCGGCGACAATCAAAAGCGCCAGAAGGGCGATGGCCGCCGCCGCGCCGAAATTCGCCAACCACTTGCCGGTTCCCAGCCCGGCCAGATGCAACCCGGCAACGACCGCCGCCAGGCCAAGGGCAAGGGCCACGAACACAGACGGGTCGGCGACGGCGGCCCGCGCCTGCGGTCCCCCAGCCTCCGCCAGGGCATTGGCGATGAAATACAGAAGACTCGAGAAGAATGGCAGGTTGCAGGTCCAATAGAGCCAGGCGCACAGGAAGCCGGCGAACGGCCCAAGCGTTCG
>PMOM01000236.1 GCA_003161535.1 Caulobacteraceae bacterium
CCACCCGCAGACTCTCTCTAGCGGCGACGGAATCGAGCACACGATCGATCCGCTGCACCAGGAAGGCGGCCGGTCCGTCGCCCTGGCCGGGCGCCAAAAGCCCCTTGGCTCTCGCCTCTCTCCACTCGCGCAGAGCGGCCTGCAACATGCGCGGCAGGGCATGGCGGGGTTGCTCGCCGGCCTCGGCGGCGACGTCCTCAAGGGGCCGGCCGGACCCAACCTGGTCCTCGAAGCGGTTGGCTTCGCGATTTATGGCGCCAAAGCGGAAGAATTTATCGATGATGACCGCCCACGACCACAGCGAAGCGACGGCGAGGCCGACCAAGACTCCTCGCACCACCCAGTCGGCATGCATGAAGAGATGGATGGCCGAGAAGCTCTCGGGCGTAAGGGCGCCGGTGGGATCCATTGTCAGCCTTCGTCTCGGAGCGCTCGCGCATCGCGCGCGCGGGTGGTGAAACTATGGCGTCCGGGCGGTGAGCAGCCGCGGCGCGAGCAGGCGCACGAGTTCCGGCGGCGGGCGGCGCGGCCGACCTTGCGGGGTAATGCAGGCCGCCTCGACCCTTGCTTCCGCGATCAGATCGGCGCCGCGAGTCACCCATTGGCGGATGAACATCCGAGGACCTTTCACCGTGTCGTAGAGCGTATGGACGACGAGAGCATCGTCGATGCGGGCGGCGGCCCGAAAGTCGACCTCCAGCCGGGTGATCACGAAGGCGCAGGGATCGGGCCGCTCCAGAAGCGCGCTGTGGCTGATCCCCGCCAGGCGCAGGTAGTCCGACCGACCGCGCTCGAAATAGCGCACATGGTTGGCGTGATAGACCACGCCGGTGAAGTCGGTGTCCTCATAATAGACCCGCACCGCGAGGCGGTGCTCGCGGCCCTCGAAGGCGCCGGCGGAGGGGTCCGTCCCCGGATCCATCACGCGTCCTCGTCGAACAGCGTCGGTTGCCCAGGCGGCGTGGCGGGAGGGGTTAGTCCCAGGTGCAGATAGGCCTTGGCGCAAGCCAGGCGCCCGCGGGGGGTGCGCTGGATGAATCCCTGTTGGAGCAGGAAGGGTTCGATAACGTCCTCCACTGAATCGCGCGCTTCGGCGATGGCGTAGCTCAGCGTCTCCACGCCGGCCGGTCCGCCGCCGTAGTTTTCGATCAGCGCCGCCAGATAGCGGCGGTCGAGGGCGTCCAGACCCAGTGCGTCCACCGCCAGGCGCTCAAGGCCGCGGGCGGCGCAGGCCTTGTCGATCACCCCAGCGCCGTCGGCGGCGGCGAAGTCACGCACCCGGCGCAGCAGGCGCCCGGCGACCCGGGGCGTGCCGCGGGCCCGCTCGGCGATCTCGGCGGCGCCGTCTGCCGACAGGTTGAGCCCAAGTTTACGGCTGGCCTGCGCCAGCACCCGCTGAAGTTCGGCGTGCGTGTAGAAATCCAGTCGAATGGGAATGCCGAAACGGTCGCGCAGGGGGTTGGCCAGCAGGCCCGCTCTGGTGGTCGCGGCCACCAGCGTGAAGGGGGCAAGATCGATGCGGATGGAGCGGGCCGACGGCCCTTCACCGATCATCAAATCGAGCGCGTGATCCTCCATGGCCGGATAGAGTATCTCCTCGACATTGGCGGCCAGGCGATGAATCTCGTCAATGAACAGAACATCGCGCGCCTCTAGATTGGTCAGGATGGCCGCCAGGTCGCCGGCCTTGGCCAACACGGGGCCGGAGGTGGCGCGGAAGTTGACCCCCAGCTCGCGGGCGATGATCTGCGCCAGGGTGGTCTTGCCCAGGCCCGGCGGCCCGAACAGCAGCACATGGTCGAGCGCCTCGCCCCGGGCGCGGGCGGCGTCGATGAAGACGCGAAGATTGGCCTTGGACTGTTCCTGACCAACAAATTCGTCGAGCGTCTGCGGCCGCAAGGCTCGATCGGCGGCTTCCAGTGGGGCGACTTCTCCCGACACCAGCCGGGTCATCGGCCCAGCTCCCGCAAGGCCGCCTTGATCAGCGTCGCCTCATCGGCGTCTTCGCCCAGACGCAAGGTCGCCTGGTCCACCACGCGGCGGGCCGACACTTCGGCGACGCCCAGGCCGATCAGCGCCGCCACCGCTTCGCCAGCGGCCGATGGCGGGGCCGGGGCCATCGGGCCGCCGCCAGGCGAAGCTCCAAGGGTGACGCCGCCGATCGCCTTGTCCTTCAGTTCCACCACGATGCGCTGGGCGAGCTTGGGGCCGACTCCGTTGGCCCGGCCGACGGCCGCCTTGTCCTCGCGCGCCACCGCGCCGGCCAGTTCGCCCGGCGACAGCACGTCGAGCACACCGAGCGCCGCCTTGGGGCCTACCCCCTGCACGCCCTGCAGCAGGACAAATGCCTGTCGCTCTTCGCGGGCCAGAAAGCCGTAAAGGCGCAAGCCAGCCGCCTCGGTCCATTGGGTCTCTACGTGGATCAGCGCCTCGTCGCCCAGGGCCGGAAGCCGTCCCAGGGTCCGCGCGCCGCAACGCACCACATAGCCAACGCCGCCTACGTCGATCAGGGCGTCTTCTTCGCCGACTTCGGCCACTAGGCCGCGTAGGCGGCCGATCACGCCGCGTCCCCCATGCATGAGAGCCGGTTTCGCGCGGTTCGAGCATGCGCGTGGGTGATGGCCACCGCCAGAGCGTCGGCGGCGTCGGCGGTGGGAGAGCCGGCGGTGGGCAGCAGCCGGGCGATCATGAAGGCCACTTGTTGTTTGTCGGCGCCGCCGGTGCCCACCACGGCCTTCTTGACTACGGTGGCGGCGTACTCGGCGACCAGTAGACCGGCGCGGGCCGGCGCGATCATCACCGCGGCGCGGGCGTGACCGAGCTTCAGGGTCGAGGCGCCATTGGCGGTCATGAAGGTCTCCTCCACCGCCGCTTCGTGCGGGCCATAACGGCCGATGATCTCGCTGATGGCCTCGAAGAGAAACAGCAGCCGTTCCGCCAGGGGCAGAGTGTCGCGCGGCGCAGCGACCCCGTGGGCGATGTGGATCAGGCGCGTCCCGTCCACCGCCACCACCCCCCAGCCGGTGCGGCGAAGGCCAGGATCAAGGCCAAGAATGCGAATCGGGTTCATCATCTGTTCTGGGGCAACATCGCGCTTTGCCGGGCCTAGGGGAAGCGGTCTTGCGGTTAAGGAAGTGTTAGCGGGCGCCCTGCGCCAAAGGCAGCCGCATGGTCGCCCTTAGCCCTCCCAGCGCGGATCGCTCCAGGGTCACCTCCCCGCCATGGCCGCGGGCGACATCGCGGGCGATGGCAAGGCCCAAACCGACGCCGGTTTCATTCTGGTTGCGGGCGTCATCAAGCCGCACGAAGGGCGCGAAGGCTTCCTCGAAGTGTTCAGGATCAATTCCGGGCCCATCATCGTCCACCCAGATTTCGACGCCTTCGGGCGTATCCTTCGCGGCCACGGCCACCCGGTCGCCGTGCACGGCGGCGTTCATCACCAGGTTGGCCAAGGCGCGCTTAAGGGCGTTGGGGCGGGCTCTGACCTCAAGGCTCGGATCGGCCTCGACCACGACCCGGGCGCCGACCCGGGCGGCGCCCTCGCACACCTCGTTGAGCAGGCTAGGGAGGTTCACCGTCTCAATCGCCTCGCCGCCCTCGCCGCGGGCGAAGGCCAGATATTCGTCAATCATGTGCTCCATGTCGGAAACATCGTTTTTCATGGCTTCGACGCGCGGCCCCGGCTCCGCCAGGGCCAATTCAAGCTTGAGCCGGGTGAGCGGCGTGCGCAGGTCGTGGCTCACCGAGGCGAGCAGGGTCGTGCGCTGGTCGACGTGGCGCTGGATGCGCGCCTTCATGGCCACGAATGCGCGGGCGGCCTGGCGCACCTCGCGTGCGCCGTGGGGCCGGAAGGCGACATCCACCCCCTTGCCGAAGGCGTCGGCCGCAGCCGCCAGGCGCTCGATGGCGCGCACCTGATTGCGGATGAAGGCGATGGCGATGCCGGTCAGCAAGAGGGTCGCCACGGTGAGCCACAGGATGAAGATGTGCCCCCGGGTGGCGAACACCCGGTCCTTTGGGGCGATGAAGCGCATAACCCCGCCCCGCGTCTTCACCCGTACATCCACATAGGCTGGATAACGCGCGGTATCGAACCAGAACGGGGTGTCGATGCGGCTCTCCAGCGCCTTCCTCAGGGAGCGATCCACGGCCACGAACAGGACTGGCCGGCGGCCACGCGGCAGCGTCCCGCCCTCCTGAAGGCTGACCGAAAGGTCCAAGGTCTGCTGGGCGCGGTCCTCAATCCGTTTGAGATGGCGGGGGCTGGGATCGTCTGCATAGCTTTGCAGAATCCAGGCGACATCGCCGGCCAAGCCATCGGTCAGGTGGCTGTTCACGCTCTGCCAATGGGCGTCGAAGAAGACATAGGTCACGGCGATCTGCATCAGCGCCACGGGCAGGACGATGATCAACAGGCTGCGGCCGAACAGCGACGTAGGAACCCGTCGTTTGACGATCCGCCAGAACGCGGCGGGCCAAGGCCGGGGCAGTCGCATCAGTCGGGGACCAGCATATAGCCGCGACCGCGCACGGTCTTCAGATAGCGCGGATTGGCCGGGTCGATCTCGATCTTGCGGCGTAGCCGAGTGACCTGAATGTCAACAGCTCGTCCGGCCCCAAGATTGGCGTTCACTCCGCCTGCTCCGGCCAATGCCGAGCGTTCCACCGCGGCATGGGCCGCCCGCGCCAGCTTCCGCAGGAGCCGGGTCTCGGCCTCGGTCAGACGCATGGGGGCGCCGTTGGCGGTGAGTTCGCCGCGCGCCATGTCGAAGCGGCAATGGCCCAGGCGAATCTCGCGCGGGCTCGGCGGCATGACGGCGACCCGGCGCAGGATCGCCTCGACACGGAGCAGCAATTCCTTGGGTTCGAAAGGCTTGGCCAGATAGTCGTCGGCGCCCAGGCTGAGCCCTTCGATGCGCTCAAGCGGCCGATCCTTGGCGGTGAGGATCAGCACGGGGGCCAAGCCGGCCTCGCCGGCCCGCGTTCGCAACCAGCGGGTCAGAGAAAAACCGTCCTCCCCAGGCATCATCACGTCGAGCACCAAAAGGTCGAAATCCAGGGCCGCCAGGAGACGGCGGGCGGTGGCGGCGTCGGCGGCGGTGGTGACTCGGAAGCCCGCGCGGCTGAGGTACTGTTTGAGGAGCTCGCGGATTCGATCGTCGTCGTCCACCACCAGAAGATGCCGCTGCGTCGCCCGGTCGGTCACGGGCGCACGGGCCCTGGCGAATGGGGGGCGAGCGAGGCCGCCAGTCCGTCGTGGGGCATTTCGTTTGACCGGCGCGAGGCCGCGTCGTTAAACCCTCGCCTTGTTTCGAAAAGGGATCTCCCGGCCCAATGGCGCTTGTTCCATTCGATGATCGCGACGGCTGGATATGGCTTGACGGGAAGTTCGTTGCCTGGCGGGAGGCGAAGGTGCACGTCTTGACCCATGCCCTTCACTACGCCTCCGCCGTCTTCGAAGGGATGCGGATGTACGGCGGCGAGATCTTCAAGCTTACCGAACATATCGAGCGCCTGTTCAAGTCGGCCGAAATTCTCGACTTTTCAATCCCGTTCAGCGTGACCCAGATCGAACAGGCGTGCAAGGAAGCCTGCGTCCGCAATGGTCTTGCCGACTGCTACCTGCGCCCCATCGCCTGGCGCGGCTCGGAGACCATCGGAGTCTCTGCTCAGAACAGCACCATCCACGTCGCCGTCGCGGTCTGGGAATGGCCGAGCTATTTCAAGCCGGACGAGAAGACGCGGGGCATCGCCTTGACCTGGGCCAAGTATAAACGCCCGTCACCCGAAACCGCGCCCACCGCCTCGAAGGCGGCGGGGCTATACATGATCTGCACGATCTCCAAGCATGCCGCCGAGCGCGAAGGTTTCGCCGACGCCATGATGCTCGATTGGCGCGGCTATGTGGCCGAGGCCACCGGGGCCAATGTGTTCTTCGTGCGCGATGGCGTGCTGCACACGCCCGATCCCGACTGCTTCTTGGACGGCATCACCCGGCAGGCGGTCATCAAACTGGCCCAGGAGAAGGGCTTTGAGGTTGTCGTACGCCATATCCTGCCCGAGGAACTGGCCACCTTTTCCGAGTGCTTCATCGTCGGCACCGCCGCCGA
>PMOM01000021.1 GCA_003161535.1 Caulobacteraceae bacterium
CATGGACCTCGACACCGACCCCGAGGCCCGCGCCATCATCGAACGCTTCCACATAGACCCGGCCAGCTTGCCGATCGTCCTTTGTCCCGCGGGCCAGCTTCTGAGAAATCCTGGCGACAATGCGCTCGCCCGCTGCATGGGCATGGTCGGTCCGGTCGACTCGGAACGCATCTATGACGTCGCCATCGTCGGCGCCGGCCCGGCGGGACTTGCCGCGTCGGTTTACGCTGCCTCCGAAGGTCTGTCGGTCCTGACTCTCGATGGCAGGGCCTTTGGCGGCCAAGCCGGCGCCTCGGCGCGGATCGAGAATTACCTGGGGTTCCCCACGGGAATCTCGGGCATGGCCCTGATGGGACGAGCGTACAGTCAGGCACAGAAATTTGGCGCCGAGATCGCCATCCCCGATCAGGCCAACGCGCTCGCCCAAGCCGATTGCGGCTTGCGCCTCGCCCTCGCAAGTGGCGAGACGGCCCGCGCCCGAACCGTCGTGATCGCCTCGGGCGCGCGCTACCGGCGACTCGAGGTCCCCAACATCGAAGCGTTCGAGGGCGCTTGCGTGCACTATTGGGCCTCGCCTCTGGAGGCGCGCCTCTGTGCCGGCGAAGAAGTGGCGCTGGTGGGCGGTGGCAATTCGGCGGGTCAGGCGGCGGTGTTCCTGGCGAGCGGTGCGCGGAAAGTCTGGCTCCTCATACGCGGGCCCAGTTTGGCGGCCAGGATGTCACGCTACCTCGTCGACCGCGTCGCGGGCCTCTCCAATGTCGAGATCGTCCCTCACGCGGAGGTCAGCGCCCTGGAGGGCGAGGGAGGGGCCCTTTCTTCCGTCTCATGGCGCGATCCGCGCACCAATAAAGTGACGCGAAAGCCTCTGCGGCACCTCTTCCTGTTCATCGGCGCCAAGCCGAACACGGACTGGTTCGCCGAATCTGGGCCGGCGCTCGACGCTAACGGATTCGTTCTCACCGGGACCGATGTGGCGCCCGCGGCCCGCCCGATGGAGACCAGCCTGCCCGGTGTCTTCGCCATCGGCGACGTGCGCTCCGCCTCGGTTAAGCGCGTCGCCGCCGCCGTCGGCGAGGGCGCGCAGGTCGTCGCGGCGCTGCATGACTATCTGGCCGAGGCGAGCCACCCTGTCCCGGTCCCGGAGCCCCGGAGATCCTGATGCCCAACGACGTCTGCGCCCATGCCGCTTCGATCCGCCGCGTCATCCCGACCGCCAAGGGCTGTGAGGAGTGCCTCGCCATCGGCTCTCCCTGGGTGCACCTGCGCCTCTGCCGCCTCTGCGGCCATGTGGGCTGCTGCGACGACTCCCCGAACCGGCATGCCACGGCCCACTTCCACGCCACCGGTCATCCCATCATCGAGGGATACGACCCGCCCGAGGGCTGGGGCTGGTGCTACGTGGACGAGATCTTCCTGGACCTCGGCGACGATACGACCGAGCAGGTGGGACCGATACCACGCTACATCTGAGTTCCTCGGGTGACTTCGCCATTGCCGACGGTCACAGCAGCGACCCGCGCGGCCTCGGAACCGATCGAGCCGGGCCGGTTGCAAGATCGCCTTGGCCGAGCTTAACTAACCAGCGTCCCCCAAGAACATCGGAGCGGCCATGTCAGTGGTGAAGTACGAGATCTTGGAGCACGACGGTGGCTGGGCTTACCGGGTGGACGGCACGTATTCGGAGACATTCCCCAGTCATGACGCGGCCGCGCGCGCGGCGGCGATCGCGGCGCGGGAACAGGAGCAGCCCGGGACGACGACGGGAATCCAATACGAAGACGAACAGGGCCAATGGCATGCCGAGGTCTCGTCGGGCGATGACCGGCCAGAAGCCGAGGTTGAAGACTGAAGCGCCGGGCTAGAGGCGACCATTAGGTCGCTCACCTGGTCAGTCTATCGCCCCGCCGACTGTCCAGGCGGACGAGCAGGAACGCGCTTGCCCCCGCGCCGACCGAGGCGGCTGCGCAGGCGATGGCCGCGGCATGGAAGCCGCCGATCAGGGCTGGGCCCGCCGCGCCAAGAACGCCGCCCAGCAGGGCCGTCGCGACCATGCCGCCGGTGCGGGCGACGGCGCTGTTGAGGCCCGAGGCCGATCCGGTGTGGCGGCTGTCCACCGATCCCAGCACCGCCGTCGTCAATGGCGCGACGGCGCCGGCCATGCCGATGGAGATCACCAGGACCGCCGGCAGCACCGTCGTCCAATAGGCCGCGTGGGGACCTATTCTGAGGACCAGGAGAAAACCGGCCGCGACCACCATGGGGCCGATCGACAGCGGCGCGCGCGGTCCGATACGGCCGGCCAGCGCGCCCATCATCGGTGAGGCCAGGGCCAGCACGGCGGCGAACGGCAGCAGAGCCGCGCCCGCCGCGGCGCCGGAATAACCGGCGGCCTCAATGAGCACATAGGGAACCAGGACCATCAGGGCGCCGAGCGCGCCATACAGAAGGAATGTCAGCACGGTCAGGCCGATGAAGCTCGACGAGCCGAAGAGGGTCAGCGGAACCATGGCGGCGTCGCCCTTGGATTTCTCCACCAACCAAAAGGCGCCCGCCAGGGCGGCGCCAGCGCCCAGGGCGAGAAGGGCGGCGGGCGTCCATCCGGAACTGCCGGAGCCGATCGTCAGGGCCCAGGTCATCGCCCCAAGACTCGCCGTGGCCAGAACGCCCCCCAGCAGGTCCAGCCGCGCCTCCGACGAAGGGCGGCGGGGGTCCTTGACGAAGACGAGCGCCAGCGTGACGGCGCCGATCGCCAGCGGCAGGTTCAGGAGGAAGATCGAGCGCCAACCGATCGTATCGATCAGCCATCCGCCGAGGACTGGCCCGATGGCGCCGAACACCGCGCCCATGGAGGCCCAGATGCCGATGGCGCGGCCACGCGCCTCGCCGGTGAAGGACGCGCCCAGAATGGCCAGGCTGTTGGGCATCAGTATCGCCGCGCCGACCCCCTGGATGGCGCGGGCGAAGAGGAGCCAGGCGAGGTTGGGCGCGAGGGCGCAGGCGAGCGAGGCGGCGGCGAAGACCGC
>PMOM01000101.1 GCA_003161535.1 Caulobacteraceae bacterium
GAATGCGGCATACATACCGCCCGGGCGCCCGGCGCGACGCCCTTCGTGGGCGCTGATCTCTAAGTGCTCCGCCAAAGCCATAGAGTCGAAAGTCCGATCCCACCGATGCAACAGGCCGCCACGCTTCCCGCTCCGCCCAAAGGCGGCGGCGCCTTCAATCTGGAGCGGGTGACCTGGGTGCGTCACTGGACCCCGTCGCTGTTCTCCCTGCGCACCACGCGCGATCCTTCCCTGCGCTTTTCCAGCGGCCAGTTTGTCATGCTGGGTTTGAAGGTGGGCGGCAAACCGCTGCTGCGCGCCTATTCCATCGCCAGCGCATCCTGGGCCGATGAGCTGGAGTTTTACTCGATCAAGGTCGCCGATGGGCCCCTGACCTCGCGCCTGCAGAAGATCGTGGAGGGCGATGAGCTGCTGATTGGCAGAAAACCCACCGGCACGCTGGTGCTCGACGGTCTGCGGCCCGGCCGTAACCTCTATCTCCTGGGTACGGGGACGGGCCTGGCGCCCTTTCTCAGCCTCGTGCGCGATCCGGAAGTCTATGAGCGATTCGACAAAGTCATCGTCACCCATACGGTGCGCGAGATCGCGGACCTTAACTACCGCGACTTGCTCGCGCGTGAGCTGCCAAATGATCCCGATCTGGGCGAACTCATCGCCCCCAAACTGATCTACTACCCCACTGTCACCCGCGAGCCCTTCGTCACTCAGGGCCGCATCACCGATCTGATGGCCTCGGGCAAGCTGTTCGCCGACATCGGTTTGCCGCCTTTGGATCCGGCGCGCGACCGTCTGATGTTGTGCGGCGGACCCTCGGTGCTCGCCGACTTGAAGGCCCTGCTCCTGGACCGCGGCTACGAGGAGGGTTCGGTCGCCAACCCTGGCGACTTCGTCCTGGAGCGGGCCTTCGTCGAAACCTGAAGACGAGCAGACTTCGGCGTGGCCGTTTTTCCGCGCGATCTCCACAAGGCCGTCGCCTTGATGCGCCAAACTGGACTAGGATTGGTGATCATGGAGGGGCGGCGCGGATGAACGGGCTGATCAATCGACCGATTTGGGCCGCCGCCTTGCTGGCAACCGCGGCGGCGGCGCCCGCCCTGGCCGCCGAGATCACCCCCACCGGCCAGGCGCTGACGCCGACCGCCGCGGCGGGAGCGCTGTTCCAGCCGCTTAATCCGGACTTGCCCGGCGACCCGGCGTTCACGGCCGGCCAAGCCGCCGCCGTCGCTCTGTCCCCGGACGGCAAGACCCTGCTCATCCTGACCAGCGGATTTAATCGCATGTTCGGTCCAGGCGGCCAGATCGCCCCCGCGGAATCGAAAGAATATGTGTTTGTCTACGACGTGTCAGGGCCGGCGCCGGTGAAGCGCCAGGTGATCACGCCGGTCAATACCTTCCTGGGCCTGGCTTGGGCGCCGGCCGGCGATCGCTTCTATGTTTCCGGCGGCGTGGACGATCAGGTCCTGGAGTTCGCCGGCGCTCCTGGGTCGTTCAAGCCGGCGCGCACCTTCACGCTGGGCCATAAGATCGGCCTTGGTCTGGCGGTCAAGCCCGAGGCCGCGGGGCTGAGCGTCAGCCCGGATGGCGGGCGCCTGCTGGTGGCGAATTTTCAGAACGATTCGGTGAGCCTGATTGATCTGCGAACCGGCGCCATGGCCGAACAGGATCTGCGACCCGGCGTCATCGATCCTACCCGAACCGGCGAACCAGGCGGGACGTTTCCCCGGGCCGTCGCCTGGATGTCGGACACCAAGGCCTATGTCGCGAGCCAGAGGGACCGCGAGATCATCGGCCTGGATGTCGCGGCCGACACAATGCGTGTCGCCTCGCGGATCAAGACGCGCGGTCAGCCCGTGGCCCTCTTGAAGGGCGCCGCCGGGCGGCTGTTCGCGGACTTGGACAATACCGACAGTGTCGCGGTGATAGACACGACGACTGGTCGCATCCTTGAGGACATCCCCACCAGCGGCCCCGCGGGGTACGCGAAGAGTGGGCTTGGCGGCGCCGGCTCCAACGCCCTTGCCTTATCCCCGGACGGGGCGACGCTGCTGGTGACCAACGGCGGTGAGAATGCCTTGGCGGTGGTTCGACTGGATGATGTCGCCAGGGGCGCGCGCGCCAAGATCGCTCACGACCCCGATGGCGATGACCAAATCGCGCCGGGCTCCGCCGTCGTGGGCCTGATTCCCACCGGCTGGTATCCGACCGCGGTCGCTGTGCGCCCCGATGGCCGCCGGATCTTCGTGGTCAACGGCAAGAGCAACACCGGCCCGGCGCCGCTCAACTGCCGCAACAACCTATTGACGACGAAGACCAGCCAATATGTCTGCCGAAGCGCCAATCAGTATGTCTGGCAACTCGAGAAGGCGGGCTTTCTCACCCTGCCCACACCCACCCCCGCGGCTCTGGGCGCCTTGACCTTGCAGGTGGCGGTGAACAACCACGTCCATGCGGCGCCATCGGCGGCGGACGCGGCCAAGTTCGCCTTTCTGAAATCGCACATCCGTCACGTCATCTATGTGGTCAAGGAGAACCGCACCTACGATCAGATTCTGGGCGACCTGGAGGTCGGCGACGGAGATCCGCGGCTGGCCGTTTTCCCCAAGGCGATGACGCCCAACCAGCACGCCCTGGCGCGGCAATTTGTCGATCTGGACGCGTTCTTCGACAGCGGCGAAAGCAGCAACACCGGCTGGAACTGGACGGTGGCGGCGCGCACCAATGACTTCACCGAGCGCGAAGCGCCGGTCAACTATGCGAACCGCGGTCTGCAGTACGACCAGGAGGGCGACAATCGGAACTTGAACATGGGCCTGGCGACCACGGCCGAGCGCCTCGTTCAGGACCCACTGGGTCCCAAGGACCCCGACATGCTTCCCGGCGCGAGGGACGTGGCCGCGCCCGATGGTCCCGGCGGTACGGAGGGGCAGGGCTATATCTGGGATGCGGCGCTGCGCGCCGGGCTGACGGTGCGCAACTGGGGTTTCTACGGTGATCTGGCTCTCTATGATCACGACGCGGGAGCCCTGCGCACTCCCCTAGAGCGTGATCCGTGGAAGGCAGGCCTGAAAGTCTTCGTTCCGGGCAAGGCGTCGCTGATGAC
>PMOM01000239.1:0-2632 GCA_003161535.1 Caulobacteraceae bacterium
CGCCGTGCGCTACGCCGCCGCGCCGCCGGACGCCGAGCACCGTTACGGTCACGGCAAGGCCGAGGCCTTCGCCGGCTTGATCCAGGCGGGGCTGGTGTTCGCGTCGGCCGCCTTGATCGCCCAGGAGGCGGTGCGCCACATCATCCATCCCGAACCGGTGGCGCGGGAGGGCTGGGCGATCGCCGTGATGGTTCTTTCCACGGTGCTCACCGTCGGGCTGATCGCGGCCCAGACGCGGCTGCTCAATCGCACCGATTCGGTGGCCATTTCAGCCGACCGAACCCACTACGCAGCCGATCTGGCGTCCAACCTGATCGCCCTAGCCGGCATCGGCGCGGCAGCCGCCTTTGGATGGTTGAGTCTGGACGCCATCGCGGGCCTGCTGGTGGCCGGACTGCTGTTGTGGGGCGCCATCGTCGTCTTCCGGCAGGCTTCGAACCAACTGCTCGATCACGAACTCCCCGAAGAGGCCCGATCCCAGATTGCGCACTTGGTGATGCGCGATCCCCGGTTGACCAACGTCCACCAGCTTCGCACCCGCGCCTCCGGTCGCTTCGTGCATATCCAGATGCACGCCGACCTCGATCCCGACCTTACCCTGGAGGCAGCCTATCAGGCCGTGATGGCGGCCGAGGCGCGCATCCTCGAGGCATTCCCCGCCGCCGACATCATCATCCACCCCGATCCGCGCGGCCGAGCCCAATCGCATGGCCGAGCCGGACCGCACGATGGCGGCTTCGCCGAATTCGTCGCCGACGAGGAGCCCCCGACCGAGCGGCCATAGGCGAGCCCCAGACCCGGCGCATCGTGGCGTTGTTCGACGGCCGAATTTGGCTATAGCTGCCCCTCGTCTCATGACCGTCATCCGCACCCTGCATCACTTTCCCCTCGACCCGGCATCGCGCCAGGTGCGCCTCGCCCTGGCCGAAAAGCGCCTGGCCTTCGACGAGGTTCTGGTGCGCTATTGGGAGCAGCCCAAGGCCTTCACCGCCCTCAATCCGTCGGGACTGACACCGGTGCTGATCGAGCGGACCGGAGACGCGCAAGTGGTGGTGTGCGAAGTGCGCGCCATTCTCGAACACCTTGAGCATCAAAACCCCGAACCCGACCTTCTGGGGGCCAGCTCGGCCGACAGGGCCGAGGCCAGGCGGCTGATGCAATGGTTCGACCGGAAATTTGACAGCGAGGTCAACGCCTATCTGCTGCACGAAAAGCTTGAAAAGCGGCTTTTGAAATTGGGCGCGCCCGACCTCTACAACATGCGCCAGGGTCGCGATGGCCTGCGCGTCCATCTGATTTACCTTGAGAAGCTGCTGGCGGCTCGCGACTGGCTGGCAGGTGGGCGCCTGAGCCTTGGCGACTTCGCCGCGGCCGCCAACATCTCCGTCTTGGACTATTTCGGCGACATTCCCTGGCGCGACTTTCCGGCGGTCAAGACCTGGTACATGCGCATCAAGTCCCGCCCCGCCTTCCGGCCGCTGCTCGCCGATCGCTGGCCGGGGCTTGCCCCATCAAGCTCCTATGACGACCTCGATTTCTGAGGATCCCAAAGCCTTCATTCGCGGCAAGGCCAAAGCGGGCGGGTTTGATGTCTGCGGCTTTGCTTCGGCGCGGTCGGCCTGGGCGGCGTCCGCGCGTCTCAGGGAGTTCATCGACCTGGGCCGGCACGGCGACATGGACTGGATGGCGACCACGGTGGGGCGCCGAAGCCATCCCGCCCGCCTTTGGAAGGATGCCCGCTCGGCGGTGGTTGTCGGCATGAACTACGGACCCGCCGCCGATCCGCTTGAGGCCTTGAAGGCCCGCTCGCATGGCGCGATTTCGGTCTATGCGCACGGGCGCGACTACCACCAGCTGATCAAGGGCCGGCTCAAGACCCTGGCCAGCGCGGTCAAGCGGCGCCTCGGCGGCGAGGTGAAGGTGTTCGTGGACACCGCGCCCGTGATGGAAAAGCCCTTGGCCGCCCTGGCGGGCCTGGGCTGGCAGGGCAAGCACACCAATCTGGTGTCCAAACAGTTCGGTTCGTGGCTCTTCCTGGGCAGCATCCTGACCAGCGTGGAGTTGGGGCCCGATGAAGCCGCCGCCGATCATTGCGGGGCCTGCCGCGCCTGCCTGGACATTTGCCCGACCCACGCCTTCGTCGCGCCCTATCAGCTGGATGCCCGCGCTTGCATCTCCTACCTGACCATCGAACACGACGGCCCGATCCCGCTCCATTACCGCGCCGCCCTGGGCAACCGCATCTATGGCTGTGACGATTGTCTGGCGGTCTGTCCGTGGAACAAGTTCGCCAGCACCGCCCGCGAGGCGGCGCTGCATGCCCGCGACGCCCTGCGCTCTCCGGCTCTGGCCGATCTCGCCGCTCTGGACGACGACGCCTTTCGCGCCCTGTTCTCCGCCAGTCCGATCAAGCGCATCGGCCGCGATCGATTCGTGCGCAATGTCCTGTACGCCATCGGCAATTCAGGGGACGCGGCGCTGGCGCCGGCCGCCCAGGCCCGAACCGCCGACGCCAGCGATATGGTGCGCGAAGCGGCGTCATGGGCTTTGCATGAGCTGGGACAAACCGCGTCGGTCCCGATCGGCGCCGCTCCCTAGATCGCCCGGTTCAGCTCCGGCCGCCCGTCTGGGC
>PMOM01000239.1:2727-14253 GCA_003161535.1 Caulobacteraceae bacterium
GTTCCACGCTCGAACGAGGAGTCGAACACCTCGCCGTCCAGGAGCTTGCCTTCGTAGTTCACCTTCACCTCATCGGCCGCCTTGGGTCGAAGGCCGCCAACCGGCCCGGAGCGGAGGACCCGGTATTGCAAGCCAGAGGCGGTGACCCGCACGCCGGACGCCGATGCATTCTTGGCCAAGAACATTCTGCCCGCCGAGGCGGTGTCGCCGCTTGGCGCCGGGCGCGAGCAGGCGACCAGAGACAAAGCGCAGGCGAGACCGAGGACATATCGATGGGCGGCGAGCATCGCTGAGCTCCAGACGCGACCGATCAGACGGCCCGGGGCGGATAGCCCTTGTCTCGCAGGGCGTCCATGATCTCCTGGGTGTGCTGGGCGTCACGGGTTTCGAGCATGATGTCGAACTCGGCGCCCTTGGCGGGCACGTCAAGCGCCAGGCGGTTGTGCGCCACCTCGAGGATGTTGCCACCCAGATCGCCGATGGCCGCCGAGACCGTGGCCAGCAATCCCGGACGGTCGTCGCCGACGATGCGTAGAGAGATCAGGCGCTGGGCGCGGACCAGTTCGCGGGTCAACACCGAGGCCAAAAGGCGCGGGTCGATATTGCCGCCGGTGATGATCAGTCCGCAGACCTTGCCGCGGAAGCGCTCGGGATAGGCCAGCAGCGCGGCCAGGGCGGCGGCGCCCGCCCCTTCGGTCACCGTCTTTTCGACGTTGCAATAGAGAGCCACGGCGCGCTCGAAGAACGGTTCGTCGAGCAGCAGCACATCGCTGACCAGGGGTCTGGCCACGCCATAGGTGATCTCGCCCACCGCCTTGACGGCGATGCCCTCGGCGATGGTCTGGCCGCCGCTGGGGGCATTCAGGGCCCGCATGCGGCCGGTGAACGAGGGGTACATGGCCGCCTCGACGCCAATGATCTGGATGTCGGGTTTGAGCGCCTTGGCGGCGGTCGCCACACCGCTGATCAGGCCGCCGCCGCCGATGGGCACCGGCAGGATCTCCAGATCCGGCGCATCTTCCAACATTTCCAACGCGATGGTGCCCTGTCCGGCCATGACATCCACGTCGTCGAAAGGGTGGACAAAGATCAGGCCGCGTTCCTCCATAAGGGCCAGAGCGCACTCATCGGCGGCGTCGTAGCCGTCGCCATCGATGATCACCGTGGCCCCAAAATCGCGGGTCTGCTGAACCTTCACATGCGGTGTCCCGCGGGGCATGACGATGGTCACCGGCACGCCCAGGCGCTGTCCATGGTAGGCGAGGCCCTGGGCGTGGTTGCCGGCCGAGGCGGCGATGACCCCGCGTCGCTTCTCGGCCTTTGTAAGCCGGGACAGTTTGTTGAGGGCGCCGCGCTCTTTGAAGGAGGCGGTGAATTGCAGATTTTCGAACTTCACCCACACCTCGGCGCCGGTGATCTGCGACAGGGTGCGCGACTTTCGACAGGGGGTGCGCTCCACGTGACCGGCGATCCGGCCGGCGGCGGCTTGGATGTCCTCGAGAGTCAGGCTGATGGCGGACGCGTCACGCATGGAGGCGATCCCCTAGACGCAAATGACCGCGCTGCGAAGGCATGAGTGACCTAGGCGATGCCGGCCCGCAGGAAGTCGTGCATACTGACCGCGCCGACCAGGCGATCTTCGTCGCAGGCGAACATCAACAGGATCGGCCTTGGCCGCTCGTTCATCACCCGCAGGGCCTCGGTGGCCAGCAGGCGCGGATCGACGAAGACCGGCGTGCGGGTCATGTGGTCGGCGACCGCGGCGGAAAGGTCGGCCTTGGGCAGGGCGCGGCGCAGATCGCCGTCGGTGAAGGCTCCCACCAGCCGGCCTTGGGCGTCAATCACGGCCACGCCTCCGTGCCTCGTGCGGGTGATCTCGAAAATGGCCTCCGACAGCGTCGCGCTTAGGGGGACGGTGGGCAGGTCATCGCCGGTGGACATCAGGTCCCCCACGGTGATCAGTCGCGAGCCCAGCCGGCCGCCGGGATGGAAGTTATGGAAATCGCTGGCCGAAAAGCCGCGAGCCTCCAAGAGGGCGATGGCCAGCGCGTCGCCAAAGGCCAGCTGCATGGTTGTGGAGGTGGTCGGCGCCGAGGTAGTGGCGCAGGCCTCTTCCGCCTGAGGCAGGATGAGCGCGATGTCGGCGGCGCCGGCCAGCGCGCTGGCCGGCTCGGAGGAAATCGCGATGAGGGGTGTCGCGAACCGCTTGCAATAGTGGATGACGTCTTTGAGTTCCGGCGTCTCACCCGACCAGGACAGCGCCAGGACCACATCGCCTGGGGCCAGCATGCCCAGGTCCCCGTGGCTGGCTTCGCCGGGGTGCAGGAAGAAGGCCGGCGTTCCGGTGGAGGCCAAGGTGGCGGCGATCTTGCGCGCCACATGCCCGCTCTTGCCCATGCCGCTGACCACCACCCGGCCGCTGGCCTTGGCGATGGCGGTGACGGCGGCTTCGAACGGCGACTTGAGGGCGCCCTGCAGCGCCCCGGCCAGAGCTTGCAAGCCCTCGATCTCGGCCTCCACGGTGCGCACGGCGGAGGCGGCGTGATCGGACACGGGAGAGATTTTTGGCGAGGTCTGCAAGAGGCTGTACCGTTACCCAAAAAGGAACCGAGCGCCCAATCTATGGCCATGACCGGCAATCAGGAAGCGCAGAAACCATTGCATCCGGCGGTGATCTTCGATCGCGACGGCGTGCTCAACGTCGATCACGGCTATGTGGGCGATGCTGGGCGGCTGGACTGGATGCCTGGAGCCCGGCGCGCCGTCCGGCGGCTGAACGACCTTGGCGTGCTGGCCATCGTCGCCACCAATCAGTCTGGAGTCGCGCGCGGCTTCTTCGATCTGGCGGCGGTGGAGCGGCTGCACCAGGCAATGCTGGGCGACCTCGCCGCCGAGGGCGCGCGCATCGACGACTTCTACATCTGCCCCTTCCACGCCGAGGCCACCGTCTCAGCCTTCGCCCGTCCCGACCACCCTGACCGCAAACCCAATCCCGGCATGATCCTGCGCGCCATGGCCGACTGGTCCATCGATCCCAAGCGTGCATTGCTAGTCGGCGACCAGGCCTCGGACCTGGAGGCGGCGCGACGGGCCGGGATCGCCGGCGCCCTGTTCGAAGGCGGCGACCTGGACGCCTTCCTTCAGGGCCTCAGCCTTTCCTGGATGAGCGCCGCGAAATGAAGCGATACAGGGTTTGTCTCGCGCCGCGTCCCGGCGCGCCCTATCAGCGCCGCCCATGATCGCTTTCATCGACCTGGCCGCTCAGCAGGCGCGGATAAGGCCCCAGCTCGACGCCGCCGTCGCCCGGGTCCTGGCCCACGGCGCCTATGTCATGGGGCCGGAGGTGCGCGACTTCGAACAGCGGCTCGCCGACTTCTGCGGGGCCAAGCTGGCGCTGTCCTGCGCCAATGGCACCGACGCCCTCGCCCTGCCGCTGATGGCCTGGGGGATCGGCGCGGGCGACGCGGTGTTTTGTCCGTCCTTCACCTTCGCCGCGACGCCGGAAGTCATTCCTTGGACCGGCGCGACGCCGGTGTTCGTGGACATCCTTGCGGACACCTACAATCTGGATCCTGAGAGCCTGGAGGCGGCCATCGAGGCGGTTAAGGCGCAGGGACATCTGAGGCCCGCCGCGGTGATCGCCGTCGACCTGTTCGGCCAAAGCGCCGACTATCCGCGCCTCGCGGAAGTCTGCCGCCGCCACGAACTGAAGCTGATCGCCGATTCGGCGCAGGGGTTCGGCGCCACCCTGGGCGGAGAGCATCCCATCCGATGGGCGGATGTCGCCACGACGAGTTTCTTTCCGGCCAAGCCGCTTGGCTGCTATGGCGACGGCGGGGCGGTGCTGACCAATGATCCCGCCCTGTGGGACCGGATGGATTCCCTGCGCGTCCACGGCAAGGCCGTGAAGGGTGATCGGGCGCTCGGCGAGTACGATCCGAAGTATCTCAACGCCCGCATCGGCATGAACTCCCGCCTGGACACCCTGCAGGCCGCAATCCTGATCGAGAAGCTGGCGGTTTTCTCCGACGAGATCGAGCGTCGCCAAGTGGTCGCCGCCCGCTACGCCAAAGGCCTGGCGCCGGCCTGTTTGAGCGTTCCGACGGTAATCGAGGGCGGGGTCTCCACCTGGGCGCAATATGTCATCGAGCACGCGATGCGCGATGGCCTCGCCGCCCACCTGAAGAGCCAGGGCGTTCCCACCGCCGTCTATTATCCCGTGCCGATGCATCGCCAAGCGCCCTATGCCCACTTCCCCCAGGCGCCCGGCGGCTTGCCGATCTCGGACGCCAAGGCGGCCACCGTGCTCGCCCTGCCGATGCACCCCTACCTTGAGCCCGATGTCCAGGATCGCATCATCGCCGCCCTGCGAGGATTCAACGGCTAGACCGTGTGGCCGCGGTCCGCGCGGGGGGCCTAGCCCATCGCCGCCAACATCCCCTCCAGGGTCGTCAGCTCGTCCGCGTCGCGGGCCGGCTTGTCCCAGCGGATTCGGTGAATGCGGGGAAAGCGCATGGCAAGGCCGCTCTTGTGACGTGTCGAGCGTTGCAGCCCTTCGAAGGCCACCTCCAGCACCAGACCAAAGTCCTGGCTCGCCCGCACCGCGCGCACCGGGCCGAATCGCTCGACGGTGTTTTCCCTCACGAAGGCGTCCAACTGCTTCAGCTCGTCGTCGGTAAAGCCGAAATAGGCCTTGCCCACCGGCGTCAGTGAGCGCTGGCCGGCCTCGTCCTCGCGCCACACGCCGAAGGTGTAATCGGAGTAGAAGCTGGAGCGCTTGCCGTGGCCGCGCTGGGCGTACATCAGCACCGCGTCGACCAGATGCGGATCGCGCTTCCATTTGAACCAGGGCCCCTTTGGGCGGCCCGCCTGATAGATCGAATCCCAGCGCTTGAGCATCAGGCCTTCGGCGCGGGTGGGGTCGCCGGGCGGCGGGTCGGCTCGCAGGCGCGCCAGATCCTCCCAACTGGCGAAGGGCTGCAGCGGCGAGAGGTCCAGGCGCGGCGAGGCGCTTGCGGCCACCACGGCCTCCAGCCTGGCGCGCCGCTCGGCGAACGGCAGGCCGCGCAGGTCGCGTTCGCCGTCCAGCAGCAGGTCATAGGCGCGAACCCCGACCGGGAAGGCGGCCATCAGCTTTGCGTCGGCGGTCTTGCGGTTGAGGCGCTGCTGCAGCTCGCCGAACGAGGCGATGACACCGTGGCGCATGACCAGAAGCTCGCCATCGATGACGCCCTCGAAGTCGAGCGCCGCCAACACGTCTGGAAAAGCCGCCGAAATCACTTCACCCGTGCGGCTGTAGAGACGCCGCTCGCCGCGCTCGTTGACCGCCTGGACGCGGATCCCGTCCCACTTCCATTCCGCGGCATAGTCGGCCGCATCGAGCCTGGCGAAGTCAACCGCCTCGTCGATGGCATGGGCCAGCATGGCCGAGCGGAATCGGCCCGGGGCATCGGCGGTGGGGCGTGGCGCCTTGCCCCCCAGCCAGGCGAACAGATCATCATAGGGCGGACGCAGGGCGTGCCAGACTTCCTCGACCTCGCCGACCGGCACGCCCCCGAGGTCGGCCGCGGCCTGTTTGGCAAGGCGGGCCGACAGCCCAACCCGCAAGCCGCCGGTGACCAGTTTCAGCAGGGCCCAGCGGCCGTCGGCGTCGAGCACATCGAGCCAGCCTTCGATGAGGCCCTGAGCTTCGGCGCGCGACGCTCCCGCCAGGGCGTCCACCACCTCCGATAGCTCCGGCTCGCGATTGGCTCCGGGCTTGGCCGGCCAGACCAGGGCCACCGTTTCGGCCAGATCCCCAACGTAGTCGTAGGACCAGGCGAAAAGTTTGGCGTCCATCCGCGCCTCGACCGCCGCGCGAATCGCCGCCGGCTTGGCGGCCCGAAAGCTCAGCTCGCCGGTGAGGGCGGCCAGGGCCCAGCCGCGATCCGGGTCCGGCGTCTGGCTTAGAAAGTCGCGCACCAAGGTGAGCTTGGCGGTGCGCGAGGCGGTCAAGGACAGTCGATCGAGGAGGTGGGAAAAGGCGCGCATCGAGACGATGATATAGGATGTCTGGGGTCTCTGGCTGACCGGCGTGGACATCGCCGCGCCGAACGCGTTTGATCCACGGCCAAGGCGGCCTTGCGAAGGTGAACGGGTGGCGGAGGGATCAAAACGGGTTGTCTTCGTCGCCCTCGGCGGCAACCTGGCCATCGTGGCGATCAAGCTGGCGGCCTTCGTCTTCACCCGCTCCAGCGCAATGCTGGCCGAGGCCCTGCACTCCCTGGTCGATATCCTCGATCAACTGTTTCTGTTGGTTGGCATTCATCGCGCCTCCAGGCCGGCCGATGACGCGCATCCCTTCGGTCATGGACTGGAGACCTACTTCTGGTCCTTCGCCGTGGCGCTGCTGATCTTCGGCCTGGGCGGCGCGGCCTCGGTGTATGAAGGAGTCATCCGCATCCTGCATCCCCAGGCGCTGTCGCGGCCGTGGGTCAATTATCTGGTGCTGGCCGTCTCGGCGGCCTTTGAAGGCGCATCCTTCGCCGTCAGCTATCGCCAGTTTCGTCGCACGGTTCACGGTCGGCGCATCCGGCTGTGGCGCTTTGTGCGGCTCAGCAAGGACCCCAGCCTGTTCGCCACCTTGTTGGAAGACGCCGCCGCCTTGGTGGGCCTGGCCATCGCCGCCGTGGGGATCACCGCGGTGGTGGTGTTCCACCTGGCGTGGGCCGATGGCGCGGCGTCGGTGTCCATCGGCGTATTGCTGGCGGTTGTGGCGCTTTTCCTCGCCAATGAAGTGCGTAGCCTGATCGCCGGCGAAGCGGCGACCCCTCGAGTGGTGGCGGCGGTGCGCAAGATTTTGGACGACGATGCGGACGTGGCCGTGGTCGACGAGGTGCTGAGCCTGCATCTTGGGCCCGACACCATTCTGGTCGGCGTCACACTGGAATTTCGCGACGGACTGACCGGCGATGAGGTGCAATCGGCGGCCCAGGACTTGAGCGACCGCGTACAGGCCTCCGATCCCCGGATCGGCCGCATCTTCCTGCGGCCACTTCCCAAGACGCCAGCATAGGCGCGAGTGAGGGGCTCGCCAGGGAACTCGCGGATCGGAACAAGCGTTGCGAGACGGGGCTCGTGGGTCAATGGCGGCGACGGACAATGAATAGGCTTGGTTTCTCAGCCCTCGGGGGGGCGGCGGGCATAATCTGCGCCGTCATGGTTTTCGCGCCAACGGCAAGCCGGGCCGCGGACTGGATTGTCACCGTCGGGGGCAAGATTAATGCGAGCCCGCCCTATGAGGGGGCCGACCATGACGTCGTGAGGCCGGCCGTGGCCTTCAACGTGAGGCGCGCGGATAAGCCCTACCGCTTCGGTCCGCCGGACGACGGCAGCACGATAAGCCTGCTCTCGACCCGATACGTAGAGGCCGGTCTCGTGGCCCGGTTTCGCTATTCTCGCGGCGACCAGGGCAAGCTGGCCGGTTTCGACAAGATAAAATGGGCCGCCGAACCTGGTCTGTTCGTGAACCTGTGGCCGACAAATTGGCTCCGGGGCCGGATCGAGGCCCGGCGAGGCGTGCTGGGCCATCAGGGCTACGTCGGCGATGCCGGGATCGACCTGGTCCACACCGGCCGCAGGTGGGATTTTTCGATCGGTCCTCGGGTCGGCTATGGCGACCACAAGTACATGGACACCTACTTCGGGGTGACGCCCCTGGAAGCCCAGCGCAGCCCGCTGATCAAGACCCCCTATGAACCGGGAAGCGGAGAGCGCTACGCCGGGCTGGAGGCGGCCTATGTCTATCACATCACCAATCGTTGGCGCACGCAGATCGACTTCGGCTACCACAGGCTCGCTCAAAAGGCGGCCGACAGCCCGGTGGTCCAGCTCGCCGGCTCACGCGATCAGTACATGGCCGGCGCCGGTTTCACCTACAGCTTCGGGGTCGGCCTCGGTCACCGCACGAAGTCCGACTAAGCCAGCAGTTTCTGAAACACCGTCGGCGCTTCCGCCCCCTCGCCGAGCCGGCGTCGGATGGCCTGGGCGCATTGCGCCGGGCTCAATAGGGATGTGTCCACTTCCAGGTCGTACAGGCCGAGATTGTGCGTTCCTTCTTGCCACAGCAGAACCGGCGCCGGCGCGGGGTCGGCCGCCGAGCCAGTGAGGTACTGACCCTCTCGTCCCGCCTGACCCGAGTTTCGCCTTTGCATGATGACCTCGATCGGACAGCGAACGCCGACGAAGAGCACCGGCAAGCCCGCCAGGCGGCGCGCGGCGTCGGCGAGGATGCCCAGCGGCTTGGCGTAGGCCTCGTGATGGCCGACATCGACCACGACGTTGAGGCCCGCCCGACTGTGGGCCGCGACCGAGTCGTACAGGGCGGCGTAGAAGGCCGGAACCAGCGCTTCGATGTCCGGGCGCTCGCCGCCAGGGCGAAGCCCGATGCCGGGTCGGTAGCGCGCCGGCGTGACGACGCGCGCGAAGACATCCACGCCCAGGTTCATCCACACGCCTTCGAATTCGTCCTGGATCGCCGCCACGATGCTCGATTTGCCCGACCGTGGGGCGCCGTTGAGGATGATGATCTGGCCCGGCTGCGCCATGCTAATCCTCCTCATCCTCGTAGCCGACCAGGGCCAGCGCCTTGGCCGGGATGCCGTTGAGGCCGCACCAGCGCGCCAGGGCTTCCTCGCGGCCGTGGGTGATCCACACTTCGGCGGGATGGAGTTCCTCGATGGTGCCGGTCAGTTCGTCCCAGTCGGCGTGGTCGGAGATGATCAGAGGCAACTCCACCGCCCGCTGGCGGGCGCGGGCGCGGATGCCCATCCAGCCCGAAGCGAAGGCCTCCACCGGATCGGCGAACCGCCGCTGCCAAGGCGTGGTCAGGGCCGAAGGCGGGGCGAGGACGATCTCGCCGGCGAAGTCCCGCGTGGTTTCGGTGGTGGCCGCTTCCAGGGCGCCAAGATCGACGCCGAACCGGGCATAGACCGCGTTGAGGCTGTCCAGGGCCCCGTGAACCGGGATCGGCCGGTCCCATCCAGCTTCGCGCAACAGGGCGATGACCCGCTGGGCCTTGCCCAGGGCATAGGCGCCGACCAGATGGCAGCGCCGCGGAAACTGGGCCACCGAGCGCAGCAGCTTGTCGATTTCCTGGTCGGCCGGTGGATGGCGGAACACCGGCAAGGCGAAGGTCGCTTCGGTGACGAAGACATCGCAGGCCACTGGCTCGAAGGCCTTGCAGGTGGGATCGCGGCGGCGCTTGTAGTCTCCCGAGACGACCATGGTCAGGCCCTTCCAGCGCACCACCACCTGGGCCGAGCCCAGGACATGGCCGGCGGGCGCCAGGCTGACCTCGACGCCGTCCCGCAAGGTGGTTTCGCCATAGGCCAGCGGCTGGGTCGATCCGGCGAAGCCCTCGCCGTAACGCGTGGCCATGATCGCCACGGTCTCGGCGGTCGCCGCCACCGCGCCATGCCCGGCTCTGGCATGGTCGGCGTGGCCGTGGGTGATCACCGCGCGAGCCACGGGCCGAGTCGGATCGATGTAGAAGTCGCCTGGCGGGCAGTAGAGGCCGGCGGGGCGCGGACAGAGGAGCGCTTCGGGCTTGATCACGCCGCTCATATAGGCGGGGTGGCTGGTTTGTTTCTATAAGGCCGCATGACCATCGATCAACGGACGCTCACCGAAGCGGGTGAGCGCATGACCCAGGGCACACCGCAGTCGGCATCGCTCGGCATTCGGCTGGTGTCCGTGGAACCGGGCGTGGCCGCCATGGCCGTGACCTATCGCGATGATCTGGTCGGCGATCCGGCGACGGGAGTTCTGGCCGGCGGCGTGATCACCACCCTGCTTGATCATGTCTGCGGGCTGGCGGTGGCGTCGGCGGCGGGGCCGGTCCATTCCACCGCGACCTTGGACCTGCGCATCGACTATATGCGCGCCGCCGAGCCGGGCCGCGACATCATCGCGCGCGCCTACTGCTACAAGCTGACCCACACCATCGCCTTCGTGCGCGCCGCCGCCTTCGAGGACGCCGAGGACGACCCGGTGGCCACCGCCCAGGGCGCCTTCGTGCTCAATCTTACCGCGCCCAAGGCGCCCGACCCGTGAGCGCCCCGCATCCCCAGAAACTGGCCGAACTCCTTGCCGCCATTCCCTATGCGCGGTTCCTGGGCATGACGGGCGAGTTGGCCGGTAATGAGATCACCGCCATCCTGCCCTTTTCGCCACACCTGATCGGCAACACGGTGCTGCCGGCGCTGCATGGCGGAGTGCTGGGCGCGTTCATGGAGCTGACCGCCCTGGCCCAGCTTTCCATGTCCGAACCCCTGCGCCGCCAGCCGCGCACCATCGATGTCACCATCGAATACCTGCGCCCCGGACGCGCCCTGACCACCTACGCCCTGGCCGATGTCCGCAAGATCGGCCGGCGCATCGCCAATGTGCACGTGCAGGCCTGGCAGGAGAGCCGCGCCTCGCCGGTTGCGGCCCTGCGGGGGCACTTCCTGCTCAGCGTTGACCCAAGCGGCCAGCAGGGTGACTCCGGCCGCCATTGACCCCGCCGGCCGCGCGCACTACCGGCTCGCCCATGCTGCAAGGTCTCTCCCCTCTGGCCCGCGAGGCTCGCGCCTGGCCGTTCGAGCAGGCGCGCAACCTGCTGGCGCGGCTCTTGCGCCTGCGTCTGGAGACGGACGCCGACCGCGACCTCGCCTCGACGCTGCTGAACGCCGGCAAGGCGGACGAGGCCGCCGCGACATTCCCCGCCCTGGGCAGGCCGGCGATCTTTCAGTGCGGCTACGGCGCCTCGGGCCTGCCGCACCTGGGCACCTTCGGCGAGGTGGCCCGTCCGACCATGGTGCGCACCGCCTTTCGCGCCCTCACCGAGGACGCCCTGCCCACCCGCCTGATCGTCTTTTCCGACGACATGGACGGCTTTCGCAAAATCCCGGACAATTTGCCCAATCGCCAGATGCTGGAAGAGGACCGCGATAAGCCGGTCACCCAGGTTCGCGACCCGTTCGGCGAATACGAGAGCTTCGGCGCTCACAACAACGCCCGGCTGCGCGCTTTCCTGGATGGCTTTGGCTTCGACTACACCTTCATGTCGGCGACCGAGTGCTACACCTCCGGTCGTTTCGATCCGATCCTGCTGCGGGTGCTGGAACGCTTCGATGCCGTTCAGGCGGTGATGCTGCCGACGCTGGGCCCCGAGCGCCGGGCGAGCTATTCGCCGTTCCTGCCGATCAGTCCCAAGAGCGGCCGGGTGCTGCAGGCGCCGACGCTGGAGCGCCACATCGATCGCGGGACCATCGTCTTTGCCGACGAGGACGGAACAGTCACGGAGATCCCGGTCACTGGGGGGCATGTAAAGCTTCAGTGGCGCCCCGACTGGGCCGCCCGCTGGACGGCGCTGGAGGTCGACTACGAGATGTCCGGCAAGGACCTCGTCGATTCGGTGCGCGTCTCCGACAAGATCTGCCGAGTCCTTGGCGGGACGCCGCCGGAGAGCTTCCACTACGAGCTGTTCATGGACGAGCACAACCA
>PMOM01000281.1 GCA_003161535.1 Caulobacteraceae bacterium
CGCGCCATCCTCGGCCAGCAGATCACCGTCGCGGCCGCCAGGTTGCTCGCAGGCCGCATCACCGACGACTTCGGCCAAATCCTGCCGCCCGATCTCGCCGGCCTGATCCCCGGGATCACCCACGTCTTTCCCGCGCCGGCGCGCCTGGCCGAGGCGGACCTTTCGGCCCTGCCCATGCCCCGCGCCCGCTCCGGCGCCGTGGCTGCTCTCGCCGCCGCCGTCGCCGCCGACCCCCTGCTGTTCGGTCCTCGGCGCGGCCTGGATGAAGCCATCGCCACCCTGAAAGCCCTGCCCGGCGTCGGCGAGTGGACGGCGCAATACATCGCCATGCGCGAGCTGCGCGAGCCCGACGCCTTCCCCGCCGCCGATGTCGGACTGATGCGCGCGCTCGCCGACGAGGCGGGCGCCCGCCCCAGCGCCGCCGATCTCCTCGCCCGCGCCGAACGCTGGCGGCCCTGGCGCGCCTATGCCGCGGTTCATCTGTGGGCGTCCCTCGCCCAATCCACCACCTCGCAACAAGGATCATCCCATGACCGACAAGCGGCCTGAGCGCCTCATTCTCGATCGCCTGACCACCCCGGTCGGCGAGGCTCTGATCGTCACCGACCCGGAAGGTTTCCTGCGCGCCTTCGACTGGTCCGACCACGACGAGCGCCTGCGCCGCCTGATGCGCCGCTACTACGGCCCCGTGCCCATCGTCGAGGGGCCCGCGCCGACGCCGATCCGCAAGGCCCTGGTCGACTATTTCAACGGCCGCCTGGACGCCCTGGAGGGACTCTCGTGGCGCAGCGCCGGCACGCCGTTCCAGCTCAGCGTCTGGCGGGCGCTTGGCGACATTCCGGTGGGCCAGACGATCAGCTACGGCGAGCTCGCCCGCCGCGTCGGCAAGCCGAAAGCCGTGCGCGCCGTGGGCCTGGCCAATGGCGCCAATCCCATCGGCCTGATCGCCCCCTGCCACCGCGTCATCGGCGCCGACGGCTCGCTGACCGGCTACGGCGGCGGCCTGCACCGCAAGCGCTGGCTCCTCACCCACGAAGGCGCGGCGTTTCGCGAGGGCGGGGCGGCGCGGGTTTAGAGTGGTATCCGTATTGATTGAAACGCTTGGCGAGCCCCGCCCCCTCCACCACCTTCGGTGGTCCCCCTCCCCCGCGAAGAGGCGCAGGGGAGGAATGACCTGACATCGCCGTGACGGTGGTCCCCCTCCTCCGCCGCACGGGTGAGGATCAAGTCGCACGCTCGTCGAAGGTCTGGCGGGCCTCGGCGATGGCCGGCAGATGCTCGAAGGCCCAGGAGCCCAGGGCCTGCACCGGGACGCGAAGAGAGTGGCCAAGCTGGGTCAGTTCATAGTCGACGCGGGGCGGAATGGTGGGGAACACCGTGCGGGTCACCAGACCGTCGCGCTCGAGGCCGCGCAGGGTCAGGGTGAGCATGCGCTGGGAGATGCCGCCGACCAGTTTCTTCAGTTCATTGAAACGCTTGGGACCATCGGCCAGGAGCATGACGACAAGCACGCTCCACTTGTCGCCGATGCGCGAGAGAATGCCCGAGACCGCCTTGCAGCTACCCGACAGGTGGACGCCCGCGGGGCCGGTCACATCGATGTCGCCTGGTATCAAAACTGTGCCTCCTTGTTGGGCGCCCCTGGTCGCATATGTAGCGTCGGTCACTAAACAATACCACTTACGGAGCCCCGACAATGAACCTTCTGCATCTCGATTCAAGCATCCTCGGAGCCAATTCGACCAGCCGCGTTTTGTCGGCCGCCGTCGTCGCCAGACTGACGGCGGCGAACGCCGATTTGAAAATTAGATATCGCGACCTCGCCGCCGAACCGATCACTCACTTATCCGGCGAACACTTCGCCGCCATGAGCGGCGGCGGCGAACATGAGGCGCCGCTAAGCCATGACCTAGCCGTCGGCGCCGCCGTGCTCGAGGAATTCCTGGCCGCCGACATCGTCGTCATCGGCGTGGCGCTCTACAACTTCACCATCTCAACCCAGCTCAAGGCGTGGATCGATCGCATTGTCATTGGCGGCAAGACCTTCCGCTACGGCGAGAAGGGACCCGAGGGTCTGGCGGGCGACAAGCGCGTCATCCTGACCATCGCTCGGGGTGGCTTCTATGGACCGGGATCGCCCGTGGCCTCGCTGGAACACGCCGAAACCTATCTGCGCGGCGTCTTCGCCTTTCTGGGCGTGACCAAGCTCGAGGTGATCGTCGCCGAGGGCCTCAGAGTCAGCGAGGTCCAGCGCCAGGCCGCCATGGCCGGGGCGCGGGAAAGGATCGCCGAGCTCGCCTGAGCGCGGCGCCTCACTTCCAGAAGAGGGCGCCCTTGCCGCTGGCCCTTCGGCGGCGGCGGTACATGGCCAGGTAGACCCAGCCGCCGGTGAGCGAGAGGATCACCAGGGCCAGGCCCCAGAGGATGCCCAGGAAGACGCCCGGCTCGCCCAGGATCTCGCCGCTGTGGATGCGCAGGATCAGCGAATCCTTGTCGCGCCGCTCGTCGCTGATGAGCCGGCCGGAGCGGGCGTCGACGGTGATGGTGCGCGGCGGATCGCCGGCCAGGACCACCTCGCCCTTGAGATCGTCGGCGTCGCCCGAGAGGGAAACCGAGCTCACGGCGCTGGCCGGGGCCCGGGAGCGGGCGGCGTCGAGGGTGCGGGTGATCATGGCGGCGTAGAGGGGCGAGGACATGGCGGTGGTCAGGGCGCCCGCGCGGCCCTCTTCTTCGCGCCCGCCCGAGTCGGGGTCGCCGCCGGTCAGCTTCTGGACCTGCAGGATGACCCCGGTCGCCGAAACGATGAGCAGGAACACGGCCGCCAGGGCGGCCGCCCATCGATGGTAACTTCGCATTCGGTGCTCCTGGGCCCGTCCCAATCGCGCGGCCTATGGTGAGAATCTGTCGCCGCTATGGCGCCCTAGACCTGGCGACGCTGATCCGGCCCGGCGGGCAGGTCATCCCAGCTCAGCCTCGGTTTGCGCCGCCGATCCTCCACCGCGCAAACCTGGTCGGCGGCCGGCGGGGAATCACCAGATGTGAACCCGATCCTTGGGAGCCAGATAGAGCTTGTCGCCCGGTTTCACGCCAAACGCGTCGTACCAGGCGTCCATGTTGCGCACGACTCCGTTGACGCGGAACTCCGCCGGGCTGTGCGGGTCCGACGTCACGTCCTTGCGTAGCTGCTCGTCGCGAATGTTCTCGCGGTAGGTTTGAGCCCAGGAAAGGAAGAAGCGCTGCCGCCCCGTGAAGCCATCAAGGATAGGCGCCGCCTCGCCGTGCAATGAGCTCAGATAGGCTTCCAGCGCGACGCTTAGCCCGCCATTGTCACCGATATTCTCTCCAAGCGTCATGTCGCCGTTCAAGCGCAGGCCGGGCAGAGGTTCGTATTGCGCGTATTGCCTGGACAGATTGGCGACCAGCGCCCGAAAGTTGGCGACATCTTCGCTTTTCCACCAGGTGCGCAGCACGCCGTTTTCATCCGACTTCGAGCCTTGATCGTCGAAGCCGTGACCCATCTCGTGCCCGATCACGCCGCCGATCCCGCCGTAGTTGACCGCGGAATCCGCGTTTGGATCGAAGTACGGCGGTTGCAGGATCGCCGCCGGAAACACGATCTCGTTGAAGACGGAGTTGTAGTAGGCGTTGACGGTTTGCGGCGTCATACCCCATTCGTCACGATCGGTGGGCTCATGCAGGCGCGCCGTCGTTCGGCGCCATTCCCAAAGCTTCGCGCGCTTGCGGTTGCCCACCGGATCGCCGGCGCGCACCTCGAGGGTCGCGTAGTCACGCCACCGGTCGGGGTAGCCGATCTTGACTCGGAACTTGTCGAGCTTGCGCAAGGCGGCCTGTTTGGTTTCCGGCGACATCCAGGTGAGTTTCGTGATGCGCGCGCGATAGGCGTCGCGCAAATTCTCCACCAGCGTCGCCATCTGGGCCTTGGCTTGCGGCGTGAAGTGACGGCGCACATAGAGGTTGCCAACCGCCTCGCCGAGCGCGGCGTTCAGCGCCGTCGTCGCTCGCTTCCAGCGCTCGCGTTTTTGCGTTTGTCCCGACAGCGACCGTTCATTGAAGTCGAATGCCAGGTTGTCGAAGGCGACCGGCAACAGGTCGGCCATGCCGCTCAGATAGTGGAACGTCATATAGGTGCGCCAAGTCTCGATCGGCGTCGCGCGGAATAGTTTCGTCAAGGCGGCGACCGCGCCGAGTTCCTTCACGACGAAGAAGTCCTGGGTGGGAATCTCCTCGGCGGACAGCACGTCGTCCCATGGAAAATCGGGCGCGAACGCTTTCAATTGGGCTTGCAATTTCGGGTTGTAGGTCAGGTCGCGGTCGCCTCGCTTCTCGTTCGACCATTGCAGCGTGGCGATCTGAGTTTCGAGCGCCACGATCACATCGGCCGAGCGACCGGCATCCGGATAGCCGACCAGCGACAATATCTTGTCGATGTAGGCGCGGTACTCGCCCCGGACCTTGATGAAATTCGCGCTGTCCTTGAGGTAATAATCCCGGTCGGGCAGGCCGAGACCGGACTGAACGATATTGACCGCATAGCGATCGGGGTTCTTGGCGTCGGGCCAGGGGCTGAGCGAGAGCGGCCCGCCGACAGCGATGTCGGGCCGTCCCATGAGGCGAGCGACATCTTCGTGGGAACGCGCGGCCGCGATCGCCGCGAGATCGGCCTTGACCGGCTCGATGCCCGCTCTCTCGATGGCGTCGGTGTCAAGATAGGACGTGTAATAATCCGCGATCTTCTGTTCGAGCGAGCCGGGTGCGTTGGGTCGGCGGGCGACGTCTTCGACGATGGCTTTCACATCCGCCTCGGCATTGGCGCGCAGGATGAAGAACGGGCCCCAGGACGAGCGGTCCGGCGGGATCGGCGTATCTCTCATCCACGCGCCGCCGGCATAGCGGAAGAAGTCGTCGCCCGGCTTCACCGCCGGGTCCACGCCGGCCAGGTCGAAGCCCCAATTTCCGATAGTGGGCCTTTGCGGCTCGCCGATCGCAGGCTTTGCCCAGGTGGAACGGACCGCCGCCGCGATCGACACCGAGAGCGCGCCCATGAGGACGGCGCGCCTGCCCCCGACCGGTCCCAAGGCCGCCTTCATGAGGCCGTCCCTTCGGCCAAGCCCAGCGCTCGCACGATGTCGTCGACCTGGGCGGTGACGGGCTGGTCGATGTCGATGACGATGGCGCCTTCGGCGGGCGTGGGCTCCTGCAGCGCGGCGAACTGGCTGTCCAGCAGGGAGGGGGGCATGAAGTGGCCGGTGCGGGCGGCCAGGCGAGCGGCGATCAGGGACTGGGAGCCGCGCAGATAGACGATCCTCACCTGCGGCCGGCCGGTGGTGAGGATATCGCGGTAGGCGCGCTTGAGGGCCGAGCAGGTGACGACGCCGGGCTTGCCGGCGGCGGCCTGGGCGTCGATCCAGGCGGCGATGGCCGCCAGCCATGGGGCGCGGTCGGCGTCGTCAAGGGCAATGCCGGCGCTCATCTTGGCGATGTTGGCGGCCGGGTGCAGGGCGTCACCCTCCTGGAAGTCCCAGCCCAGGCGCCGCGCCAGGGGGATGGCCACAGTGGATTTTCCCGAGCCGGAAACCCCCATGATCACCGCGATGGTCGGGGCCATCAGGGCGCCGCCTTGGCCGAGCGGGGCAGGATGATGGTCTCGATGGCGGCGGCGAAGCCGTCGTTGGCGTTGGAGGCGGTGACGAAGGCGGCGCGGGCCTTCACGGCGTCCGGCGCCTGGCCCATGGCGATGGCGAGGCCGGCGACCTCGAACATCGAGACGTCGTTGAACATGTCGCCCATGACGGCGGTCCAGGAGAGCGGCGCGCCGATCAGATTGCACAAGGCCGCCACGCCCTGGCCCTTGGTGGCGTGGGGATCGCTGATGTCGAGATAGTAGGACTGCGAGCGGTTGATGGCGGCGTGGGCGCCCAGGGCGGCACGGATATTGGTTTCGCAGGCGTCCAGGCGGGCCGCATCGGCCGACACCCCGACGATCTTGCCGATGGGGGCGGCGACGGCGTCGAAGTTCGCCACCACGGTGGGACCGAAGCCGACGGTGCGCCGCTCGCGCTCGACGTTGACCGTGGCGGAAGCGAGCAGCAGCCAGTCGTCGCCGGCGAACACCCAGGCGTCGACTCCGCCTTGCGCAAGCAGGTCCAGGCTCTGGCGGGCGACGGCCGGGGTCAGGGCATGGACGACGATCACTCGCCCATCGGCGCCGATCAGGGCCGCGCCATTGTAGGCGGCGAAGGGAAGGGAGACATCCAGAGCCGCCACGAGGCGAGCCATGCCGCGCGGTGGGCGGCTGGAGATCAGGGTGAAGCCGACGCCGGCGCGGGCCAGGGCGGCGGCGGCCTGAACCGACCGGGGCGTGAGGGTCTTGTCGTCGGTGACCAGAGTGCCGTCGATGTCGCTGATCAGAAGCGCGATCGACGCCGGGGCCGTCACAGGGCTCGCCAAGCGCGCCCGTCCCGAGCCATCAGCGCCGCGGCGCCCGGCGGCCCGTCGGTTCCGGCGCCGTAGGTCTCGACCTTGCCGCCGGCCTTCCAGGCGTCAAGGAAGGGCATCACCGCGACCCAGGCGAACTCGATGTCTTCGGCCCGCTTGAACAGGGTCTGATCGCCGATCAGGCAGTCATAGATCAGGGTCTCGTAGCCGGTGGCCGGCTTGGTCTGGAAGAAGTCGGCGTAGCGAAAATCCATGCGCACATCGACAAGATCGAC
>PMOM01000146.1:0-5131 GCA_003161535.1 Caulobacteraceae bacterium
TTCCCCCAGAGGGGGCAGAGAGGCAAGAGCGCGCCCGATGTCATGGACGACGCTCCAGGGCTCGGAAGGGCTAGGGAAAATGCGCTGCCCGTTTTGCGGAGAGCTGGAGAGCCAGGTCAAGGACAGCCGGCCCTCGGAGGACGGCGCGTCGATCCGGCGCCGGCGCCTGTGCCCCGAATGCGGCGGCCGCTTCACCACCTTCGAGCGCGTGCAGCTTCGCGAACTGACCATCCTCAAGCGCTCGGGCCGGCGGGCGCCGTTCGACCGGGAAAAGCTGGTGCGCTCCATCTCCATCGCCGCGCGCAAGCGGCCGGTGGATCCAGACCGGGTGGAGCGCATGGTCAACGCCATCGTGCGTCAGCTGGAAAGCATGGGCGAGACCGAACTGGCCTCGCACGTGGTCGGCGAGATGGTCATGAAGGCGCTCAAGGCCCTCGATGACGTGGCTTATGTGCGTTACGCCTCGGTCTATCGCGACTTTCGCCAGACCGAGGATTTCGCCAGCTTTCTGAGCCAGGAAGGGTTTGGCGACGAGTCCCTGGGAGACGAGGGCGCTTCCGAGGACGTCCCGGGCCGAGAACCGGCGACGTGAGCCGCGCGCCGCGCCAGGCCCGCTCGGTGGCGAGGCTCGCCGCGGTGCAGGCGCTCTATCAGATGGAGGCGGGCGGCGCGGGGGTGGAAAGCGTCGTGCGCGAGTTTCATGAGCACCGTTTCGACCGCGACATGGATGGAGTGCGCCTGGCCGGCGCGGACGAAGCCTTCTTCGCCAAGCTGACGCGCGGGGTGGTGGCATCGCAAGCGGGCATCGACGCCGCCATTCGCGACCGCCTGGCGGCGGGTTGGAAACTGCAACGTATCGACGCCACCGCCCGCGCCATCCTGCGCTGCGCGGCCTTCGAACTGATGCATCTGGACGCCATTCCCCGCGAGGTGGTGATCGACGAATACATCGAGATCGCCAAGTCGTTCTTCGACGGCGCCGAACCGGCGTTCATCAATGGGCTTTTGGACGCGATCGCGCGCGATGAGCGGGCGGCCTGACGAATTCGCCTGGATCGAGACCCTGCGGCCGCTGACGCGGGCGGATGGCCGCGCGCTTGATCTGATGGACGACGCCGCGGTGCTGGCGGCGCGGCCGGGATTCGACCTGGTGATCTCCAAGGACGCCATGGTCGAGGGCGTGCATTTCCTCCAGGGTGAAGCGCCGGAGACCATCGCCCGGCGGCTGCTGCGCGCCAGCCTTTCGGATCTGGCCGCCAAGACCGCCGAGCCGTTCGCCTACCTGCTGATGACGGCGTGGCCGGCCGACCGTGATTGGGCCTGGCGTGACGCCTTCGTGCGCGGATTGGCCAAGGACGGGGAGCGCTACGCGGTCGCGCTGCTCGGCGGCGATACGGTTTCCACGCCGGGACCCCTGACCCTGTGCGCCACGGTGCTGGGCTGGACGCCGGAGGGCAGGGCGGTGCTGCGCTCGACGGCCCGGGCCGGCGACGCGGTGGTGGTCTGCGGCGCGATCGGGGACGGGTGGCTCGGTCTTCGCGCGGCGCGCGGTGAGATCAGCGATTTCGGCGGCGCCCTGGCGGTGCGCTATCGCCTGCCCGAGCCGCTGTTCAGCTTGCGCCAAGCCCTGCGCGATCATGCCCGGGCCGCCGTCGACGTCTCCGATGGCCTGCTGGCCGACGCCGAGCACATAGCCGCCGCCAGCGGCCTGGGACTGTCCATCGATCTGGCGCGCCTGCCGCTTTCGATCGAAGGGGCAACCTGGTTGAGCGCGCAGGACGACGAAGGCGCCGCGCGGCTGGCGCTCGCGACCGGAGGCGACGACTACGCCATCGTCTGCGCGGTCGATCCGGCCGACGTCGGAGATTTCGCGGCCGTGGTCGAAGCCCAGGGCACGCCGGCGGCCGTGGTGGGGGCCTTCGATGCCGAATCCGGGTTGCGGGTGTCGATGGCGGGATCGCCGATCAAGGCCGATCGCACCGGCTGGCGACATTAGGGCGTTCTCTTCCCCCTATGGGGGAAGTACCGCCGAAGGCGGGGTAGGGGGCTCTCTAGGCGGCCGGTCGCCGCCCCCTTCGTCTCGTGCAAGAGCGCGATCCACTTCCCCCAGAGGGGGCAAAGAGAGGGGGGCTCGTTGACGCCCCTGGCGCGGAAAGTCAGCCATTGCTTGCGTTGCGGGAGCGGTTTTGGCACACATCCGCGCCAATCAAGAGGCGCCGGACGGGCGCCAGTGAATGAGGGGCGTATTTTCAGATGAATCTCGTGCTTGACCTGGTGATCGTCGCCGGCCCGCTGGCCGTGCTCTACGGCGCCGTGCAGACCGCCTCGCTGCTGCGTTCGTCCGCCGGCGACGCCAAGATGCAGGAGATCGCCGCGGCCATCCAGGAAGGCGCCCAGGCCTATCTGCGGCGCCAGTATTTGACCATCGCCCTGGTCGGCGTGGTGATTCTGGCGGCCATCTTCTTCCTGATCGGCTGGACCGAGGCGGTGGGCTTCGCCATCGGCGCCGTTCTCTCGGGCCTGGCGGGATTTGCCGGCATGCTGATTTCGGTGCGCGCCAATGTGCGCACCGCCCAGGCGGCCTCGGAGAGCCTGGCCAAGGGTCTGTCCCTGGCCTTCCGGTCCGGCGCGGTGACCGGCATGCTGGTGGCCGGCTTCGCCCTGATCGGCGTGGCCGGTTACTATGGCGTTCTCACCCATGGCCTGGGAATGGAGCGAACCAGCCGGGACGTGGTCGACTCCCTGGTCTCCCTGGGCTTTGGCGCCTCGCTGATTTCCATCTTCGCCAGGCTCGGCGGCGGCATTTTCACCAAGGNNGCCGATGTCGGCGGCGACATGGTCGGCAAGGTCGAGGCCGGGATACCGGAAGACGATCCGCGCAACGCGGCGGTGATCGCCGATGCGGTGGGCGACAATGTGGGCGACTGCGCGGGCATGGCCGCCGACCTCTTCGAGACCTATGCGGTGACCACCGTGGCCACCATGGTCCTGGCGGCGATCTTCTTTCGCGGGCTGCCGTCCGTCGGCAACATGATGCTTCTGCCGCTGGCCATCTGCGCGGTGTGCATCATCACCTCGATCATCGGCGCCTTCGCGGTGCGCCTGGGCAAGAGTGGCAATATCATGGGCGCCCTCTACCGGGGCCTGATCGTCACCGGCGTCCTTTCAATCGGCGCGGTGTGGTGGGTAATTCACAGCCTGGTCCCCGCGCAGGGCGTGACGGTGCAGGGCCGCGCCATCAGCGTTGACGCGCTGTTCTATTGCGGACTGGTCGGCCTGGCGGTGACGGCGGCCATCGTGGTGATCACCGAGTTCTACACCGGCACCAATTTTCGCCCGGTGAAATCGATCGCCAAGGCGTCGGTCTCGGGCCACGGCACCAATGTCATCCAGGGCCTGGCCGTGTCGCTGGAATCCACCGCCGCCCCGGCGCTGGTGATCATCGTCGGCATCGTCATGACCTATCAGTTCGCGGGCCTGTTCGGCATCGCCGTGGCCACCACCACCATGCTTTCCCTGGCCGGTTTCATCGTCGCGCTGGACGCCTTTGGACCGGTCACCGACAACGCGGGCGGCATCGCCGAAATGGCGGGTCTGCCCAGCGCCGTGCGCGTCTCCACCGATGCCCTGGACGCGGTGGGCAACACCACCAAGGCGGTGACCAAGGGCTACGCCATCGGCTCGGCGGGCCTGGGCGCCCTGGTGCTGTTCGCCGCCTATACCCAGGACCTGAAGTTCTTCTCGGCCCATTCGGACCAGTTCCCGTTCTTCGCCGGCATGGGCGCCGTCGCCTTCGATCTGTCCAACCCATTCGTGGTGGTCGGCCTGCTGTTCGGCGGCCTGTTGCCGTTCCTGTTCGGAGGCCTGTCGATGACCGCCGTGGGACGCGCCGCCGAAGCGGTTGTGGCCGAGGTTCGCCGCCAGTTTCGCGAAAACCCCGGCATCATGACCTATGAGGTCAAGCCCGAGTATGGCAGGGCGGTGGACATCCTCACCCGGGCGGCGATCCGCGAGATGATCGTCCCGTCCCTGCTGCCGGTGGCCTCGCCGATCGTGCTGTTTTTCGTCATCCGGGCCATCGCCGGCAAGGCCGACGCCTTTTCGGCCCTGGGGGCCATGCTCATGGGAGTCATTGTCACCGGCCTGTTCGTGGCCATTTCGATGACCTCGGGCGGCGGCGCCTGGGACAACGCCAAGAAGCTGATCGAAGAGGGGCTTTACGGCGGCAAGGGCTCGGACGCGCACAAGGCCGCGGTGACGGGCGACACGGTGGGCGACCCCTACAAGGATACCGCCGGACCGGCGGTCAACCCGATGATCAAAATCACCAACATCGTCGCCTTGCTGCTGCTGGCGGTGCTGGCGCATGGCGCCATTCGCTAGGTATCGCCTGTCACGCCGCCGAGCCGAGAGGGCTGCTAATAATGCGGCGAGGTGTCGCCGTGGGAGTTGGGCGTCTGATTCTCGTCGATGGGCAGGGCGCCGGCGCCGCTGATGCTGCCCAGAAGCTGCTCAAGGGCGCTCAGTGAGCGGCCGCGGGTGGGCGTCTCACGGCCGTTATAGGCGATCACCCGGCCATCCTTGAGCGTGTAGGTGTTGACGGCGCTCACCTGGTCGGCGCCCTTGGTGAAGGCGATGGCCACCACATCGCGCTTGCTGACGTGGGGATGATAGAAGGCCGTCTTGCTGGAGACCTGGGAGATGTAGAACCAGGTGTCCTTGTCAAACGTCGCGGTCGCCGTCGGCGTGCCCAGGCGGGCCAGGACGGTGGCGCGGGTATCCTGCCCGACCTTGACGTCGGAGGGCGTCTGATCGATGGCCTGGAAGCCCTGATAGCTGTTCAGCGGCACGCAGGCCGCGGCGGCCAGCGCGCCGGAAGCGAAAGTGATCTTAAGTAGGGTGGCGGCCGTCTTGCGAAACGTGGACATGGAACTTGCTCTTGGGGTTAGGCGCGGGCGGGGCCTCTCAAGGCTTCAACGCCTCGCCGATGCAATATGATCTGGCAATCAACTCTGGTCCAGCGGCGAAAACGAGGCGAGCGGGTGAGATTAGGCGGTCGAAAGGCGAAATCGCCGTGTGGGGCGGCCGCGGCCCGGCTTTACGATTGGTGCGTCGCCAAGGCGCGGGATCC
>PMOM01000146.1:5193-7650 GCA_003161535.1 Caulobacteraceae bacterium
CTGGACGGCGCCTTGCGTGAAATGGGCGTGGGAGATCTGGCCATGGGCAGGAGGATGCGGAAGCTTGGCGAAGTCTTTTACGGTCGCGCCTTGGCCTACGAAGCCGCTTTCAACGCCCTGCCAGACCTGGAGGCGCTCGAAAGCCTGATCGCGCGCACGGTGCTGGCCGAAGACCCGGGGGCGCCGACCGCTCCCCTGGCGGACTATGTGGCGGGCTGTCGCCGGGGCCTGGCCGATTGCGATGGCGATTTGCTGCTGGTCGGTGAGATCGCGACGCCCGCGCGGCGCCTCGGCGCGAGCCTGGCAAAATGACGGGCATTGACGCCTGGGTCCACCTGGTGGCCTGGTCGGCGGCTCGCGGAGGGGGCGGGCCGTTGCGGCTGGTCGCCGGGCCCAAGATTCGAGCGCGGGTGGCGCGGGATCTGCGGCTGGAAGAGGTGAAAAGCCTGGAGGCCGGCCTTCAACTGCGAGCGTGGCGCGACGGCATGGAAGTATCCGGCCGAGTCCAGGCGGTGGTGACGCGCGTGTGCGGCGTTTCCCTGGACACCTTTGATGAGGTGATCGACGAGCCAATGCTGGTGCGGGTGCTGCCGCAAGCCAGCCCCCACGCCCCCGCGGGCGCCGAACGCGAAGTCATCGTCGATCTCGCGGCGGACGATCCCCCCGACGTGGCGGCAGGCGAGAGCGTTGACGTGGGGGCCTATGTGGTCGAAACGCTCAGCCTCGCCCTGGACCCCTTTCCCCGCAAGCCGGGCGCGACCTTCGAGGCGCCGCCGGACGCTGGGCCCCTGTCGCCCTTCGCGGCGCTTGACCGCCTGAGGCGCAAGCCGGCCGCCGATTGACGCCGACAGGATTTCGCGGCGCGCGCGGGACCATCGCTGAAGGGCGGGCGCCGGCTTTCCGACGGCATGCAAGGTTGCATCGCGCGCTTCGGCCTGTATCGTCCGGCGCCACTGGATCGCCCGGTCCGATGTGGGAGTGAAAGCGTAACCGTGCCGGACCGCCTGGTCATCTCCATCGACGCCATGGGCGGGGACCACGGCCCCGCGGTGATCGTGCCGGCGGTCGCCCGGGCGGCCAAGATCATGCCTCCGGACAGCGTTCGCTTTCTGCTGCATGGCGAAGGCTCCGTGGTGGAGGGGGCGCTCAACACCGCCGCTCTGCGGACACCGCGCCTCGCCGGCCTGTGCGAAGTACGCCCGTCGATCGGCGTCATCGCCATGGACGCCAAGCCGGCGCACGCCATGCGTCGCGGCAACGGTACTTCGATGTGGAACGCCGTGGAGAGCGTGCGGGCCGGGGAAGCCCACGCCGCCGTCTCCGCCGGCAACACCGGCGCCCTGATGGCCATCTCGCGATTGCTCCTGCGCATGGCCGGCGGGATGGATCGACCGGCGCTGGTGGCCAACTGGCCGACCTCGCGCGGGGTCACCTCGGTCCTGGACGTGGGCGCCAATATCATCTGCGACGCCGAGCGGCTGGTGGAATTCGCCATCATGGGCGCGGCGTTCCACAGAGCGGTGCACAAGACGCCGCGGCCGACCCTCGGCCTGCTCAACGTCGGCGTCGAAACCGAGAAGGGTCACGAAGATGTTCGCGGCGCGGACCGCCTGCTGCGCGAGCACGCCTTCGATCTGGACTACCGCGGCTTCGTGGAGGGCGACGACATCGCCAGGGGCGCGGTGGATGTGATCGTCACCGACGGCTTCACCGGCAATGTCGCCTTGAAGACCGCCGAGGGACTGGCGCGCTTCTTCCGGACCGAGCTTCGCAATGCTCTGACCAGCGGCGCCGCATCAAGGCTCGGCGCTCTGATCGCGCGACGCTCGCTTCGGCAAATGAGCGAGCGGTTGGATCCCGGATCGATCAACGGCGGACCGTTCCTGGGTTTGAACGGGATCGTGGTTAAAAGTCACGGCGGCGCCGATGCCCGGGGTTTCGCCAACGCCATCCGCCTGGCGGCCGACCTGGCTCACAGCGACATCGCCGCCGAGATCGAGCGCGACCTGCGCAAGCGCGCCTCGCCGGAGCCGGGCGCGGCGCCAGGTCAACCCGGCCCGCAAGATGCGACCCAGCAAAGAGCCAGCGCGTGAGTTCGCTGACCCGCAGCGTGGTGACCGGAGTGGGCGCCTGCCTGCCGCCCGACGAGGTGACCAACGATGACCTGGCCAAGTTCGTCGACACCAGCGATGAGTGGATTTTCGAGCGTACCGGCATCCGCTCGCGGCGCCGCGCCGCCGCCGATCAGGCGACTTCCGACCTGGCTGCCCAGGCGGCCAAGGCCGCGCTGGCGAGCGCCGGCCGCGCGGCGAGCGACATTGATCTGATCATCGTCGCCACCACCACGCCGGATCTGACCTTCCCGGCCACCGCCACCATCGTGCAGCGCAAGCTGGGAGCGCCGGTCGGCATCGCCTTCGATGTTCAGGCGGTCTGCTCGGGATTCGTCTACGCCAT
>PMOM01000059.1 GCA_003161535.1 Caulobacteraceae bacterium
CATCCGCTTGGTGGCGCGCTGAGGCTTAGCGTGGACCGGGCGGGGGGGGCAAGGTGTTGTGCCGCCACGTTGATGGAGAACCCGGCGTGGGGGACTCTCCATAAATCGCGAAGGTTGGGCGTCATTGAAATCATCGGCCTGATTTGATACCTTGCTGGCGCCCGTGCCTTTAACGCGCGGCCATCGCATCGCGGCCCGGGAGCCGACCATTGATCGGAAGCGCGCCGGGGGAGCGATCGCCCTCAGGTTCGCCACATGCCCGAATTGATTCAATGTTTTGCGTTCGGGAGTTGCGGCGTGCAATCGGGCCAACGATTTCTTTGGCGGGAGGTTTCCCTCGGTGACCCGTTCGCCCCCATCGGTTTTCGTTGGCTTCGCAGATCGGCCGCGGAACTTCCATTCGGCGACGATGCGGCATCGAGTTGTCCGTAGCATGGGGCGAGCGTGAGAACGGGCCGCGTTCGATGGAAGAGCCGTTGACATCCATCGGTCGCGCGCTCGGCCACCCCACGTGCGGGGGAGAACGCCTCAAGGTGTTCAGGGACGCCCAAGTCGAGACAGTCCGCCTCAGGGTGGGGCCGATGCGCGTCGCGCCGTGGCCCGAGCTCGACGGTTGCCTAGTGGTGCTGTTCACGTCCCGATCTGGAAGCACGTTTCTGGCGCGCGAGCTGGAGGGGGCCTTCGACATCGGCCTCATGCGCGAGTCGTTCAATCCGAAGCAGATCAAGGGCCACGCCGCGGCGGACATCATCAAGAAGCGCCGGGGCGCGTGGTTCGCGCTAAAAGCTGGGATGTTCGGGGTGATCGCCGGAGAGTTGTACGGTTTTTTCGACGCCTATCTGGACAAGACCGTGTTCATCCTGCTGGTCCGCAGAGACATCGTGGCTCAGGCGGTCTCGCTGGAGAAGGCCGAACAAACAGAGCAATGGCACTCCACGGACGCGCCTCGACGGCTCGCGCAGTACAACAGCGCCAAGATCGCCGGCGCTATCAGCCGAATCGCGGCTGGCGTGGAGCAACTGAGGCTCTATGCCGAGCGCAGCGAACAGCCCTGGCGGACGCTCATCTACGAGGATTTCTCGGGCCGTGATTTCACCCCGGCCCTGGCGGCGTGCGACGCCTTGGGAGCGCCCCGCCGCGATGCCGGCTCTGGGTTCGTTAAGCAGCCGGTCGAACGGATCGGCGACGCCGTGAACGAAGAATGGGCCGCGAGGTTTCGTGATGAAATGGACCCGGCCACGAGCGAGCGCATAGAGCGGTACATGGCGGCGGTTTGAGCCTGTCCGGGCGCGTTTGGCGGGCGCAAGAAATCCACAGCCGTCGAATATACCAGCCATTGGACCTCGTGGATCGCCGCGACGAATAAGGACGATCGGAAAGGAACGATCCCTGCAGAGTCCTGGCAACACGTCGCGGCACGCGCGATTTCATCGTGCCCCGGCGCGGGATCGGCTCTAAAGCGATAGCATCCTCGGTCTTGAGCTGATCACACTGGCAACGCGCTCCTTCATCGACCGATCCGCCGCCGCCATCCTTTGGCGCATGATCGATGGCGAGACGAAGACCTGGGCGCAAGCCGGCCATGCGCCCCTTCTGTGGTGGCGCGACGATGACGCGCGGCGACCTTCAGCGGGTCTGGACCGGCTTTTGCGGCTGTCGCACGCCTATCAGGTTCCCCTCGCCCTGGCGGTCATCCCCGATGTCGATCTGACCGACCTTGCCGGTGTGATCGCCGACCGGCCTTTGGTCCGCGCCATCCAGCACGGTTGCGATCATGTCGACCGCAATATCGGCGGCGGCTTTTCGGCCGAATTCAATCCACTTTGCCCCGAATCGGATGTCGCCGCGGCGGTGAGCGCCGCCTGGCGACGGCTGGCGAAGGCGACAAACGCCGCGCCGATCTATGCGCCGCCGTGGAACGTCCTGACGCCCAACCTGCGGCGCGCCTTGGCGGCCACGCCGATTCGCGCGGTGTCGCTGTATGGCGCCCTCGCCGGCGCCCAGGACGGACTGATCGAACTCAACACCCACGTCGACATCATGCGCTGGCGCCCCGCCCGGTTTCGCGGAACCGCGCCGATCCTGAGCCGGATCTGGCGCCAGCTTCGGGCGCGGCGAAAGGACGGCCGCTGGGGCGAACCCATCGGGCTTCTGACGCACCACAAGAACCTCGACGCGCCCGCCTGGACGTTTCTCGAGGCGTTCCTGGATCGCTCGACCCCGCCCACATCGGCGTTCAGCTGGCGTTCGGCGCTCGACCTGGTCGAACAACGACGGACCGGATGAGAGAGAGGCCCTTGGCGCGGATCTGGTTCGACAGCCGCCGGGTGGATCGATCGGACAGCCTCGCCTGGTTGCAGCGCCGCGGCCGACCTCAGCCGGCCGCCGCTGCCTTGATGTTCTTCAGCACGATATCGCAGAGATCACCTACCGTCGCGGCCTTGTAAGTGTCGCTCATCTCGATGACGGCGCCGGTGCGCGCCTCCATATTCATGACGATGCGCACGTGGGCCAGTGAATCCCAACCCGGGATGTCGTTGGCGGTCATGGCCGGTTCGACAACCGCGTCGGGATCGCCGGTTTCCTCGCGAACCGCGACGATCATCGCCTGCCACACACTGTCGCGGTCCATTTACATCACCTCCGTCGCGGTTCGGATATCGATATGGGCATTGGCGCCGATGCGCAATGAAAGGCCGCTCGCGCCGCTGGCGCCGTCCATGAATTGACAGTCAATTTGGCGGCCGTGCTAAGGATGGGCTCATGGCCATAGGTGGAGTTCCTGGTCGATATGGCCGAACCTCAGTCACGGGAAGCGTTCAGGGAGAAGGCCTTCGGCGCCGACCTCGAGGCCCTCGCCGAACAGTTGAGCGGCTTTTCCCAAGCCGAACTGGCCGAGCCCATCCTGCTGGAAGTCCAGGGTGTGGCGAAATATCGAGGCGGCGATGTGCCGGCCGCCGTCATCCTGATTTCCCAGGCCGTGGGCGCCCCCAAACACGTCGCCCACCTCAAATCGCTGCTGTTCCTGATGCGCGGCCAATACGCCGCCGGCGAGGTCGACGAAGCCGTGTTGACCGCCAGGCGCGTGATCGACGCAGACCCCGCCAACCAGGAAGCCCTCAAACTCGCCGGGCGGATTTACAATCAGCGCCAGGATTGGGACCGCGCGGATCGCTTCTGGCGCCAACTGTGCGAAGTCGCGCCTCAGGAGGGCGAGGCGGCCCTGCAGACGGCGCGAATCGCCGCAAAGCGCGGGCAATGGGAGACGCAGGCCTTCTTCGCCGACATCCTCCTGCGCACCGCGGCCGACCACCCTGTAGGCTTGCGGCTGGCGATCGATGGCCGCATTCGCTCGCGGCGGTTCGAAGAATTGGCGCCGCTGGTGATGGCGCTCTACCTCGTCGAGCCGCAACGCGCCTACGGCTTTTTGCGGTCGCTGAACCGGCCCGAGCAGGCTGAAACCCTGGCCGCGATCCTGGCCCGCCTCAAGCCCCTCGATCCCCACAATGCGGATCTGTGGCAGTTCGCGGAGGACCAGGCCAAGACATGGCTAGATCTGGCGTTGCGCCAGGAAGTCGCCCACAAGGACGATGCGGCCGCGATGCTTTTTCGCGCCGCGCGCGACGCCGACCCGAACCTGAGCGCGGCGGCGGCGGGCATTCAGCGCCTGAACCAGGGGACGGTGGCCGCCATGCGTGAGGCGATCAAGGCCCGCGACGAAGCGGCAAGCCTGCGCCATGCCCAGCGCGTGGTCGAGATCGATCCGGCGATGACCGAGGCATGGCTTGCAATGGGCCGTCTGAGCCTTGCCGCCGATCCGGCGCGCGCCGCCTCCCACCTCCTGCGCGCCGCCGAACTGGCTCCCGAAGATTCATGGGTGCAACTGAACCTCGGCAGGGCCATGGAGCGCGCCGAGCGATACATCGAGGCGATCGACGCCTACGCCGCGGTGGTCGACCTCATTGCCGACCCGACCAGCGAGCGGCGCGCGGAGGCATCCAAATCGATCGCAAGCAACCGTCAAAGGCTGATCAGGGC
>PMOM01000186.1:0-4226 GCA_003161535.1 Caulobacteraceae bacterium
ATGGGAAACTCCTGATTTCTGTTACTGGTGATTTAGGCCCGCCCAGCGCCGCGTCAACCGCCCGTCCGCCTGAGCGCCACCCGCCGAGACGCCAGTTTTTCTGAAGCGGTCGTCAATTCGTGTGCGGACCAATGGGGAGCATCGCCTAGGCCCAAGGCGCTTCTCTTCACCCCTGACCGGCCAGTTCATTCAGCGCTTGCCTCATGCGCTCTTGGGGAACCGGCATGAGGCTGGGTCCGTCGGTCCACAGCAAGGCTGCCTCGATGGCGCGATCGGGGAAGATCTCGGCGAGGACAGCGGTGTAGACGGCCATCTGGGTGATATAGGCGCGGTCGCAGTCCTCGACGCGCGTCGGCGCCGGCCGGTTGGTCTTGAAATCGACGACCAGAACCCTGTCGGGACCCACGACCAGACGGTCCAGGCGGCCGGAGATCGCCAGTCCGCGGGGAAGATGCGCCGCCGCCCCGGCCAGGGCGACCTCGGCCTTGGAACCGGGGCCAAAGACATCGGCGAAGCGGGGATCCGATATGACCGCCAGGGCGGCCGTCGCCATCTCCGAGCGTTGATCGGCCGAAAGGTCCCGCTCGGCCTCCAGCCGGCGATGCGCGGCGGCCTCGCGGCCGGCGACCGGAATGTCCGGTAGAAGCTCAAGCAGTCGATGGATGATGTCGCCCCGACGGTAGCGCCCAAGGCCATTCACCGCTTCAAGCGGCGAAGGGGCGGGCGGTCCGGCCGACTGCGTCATTGTCGAAGGAGATCGCCAAGCGGCGAGGGCGGCCTCCGCCGGCGCCAGGCCGACCGCCCAATCAGGTAGAGGCCGGACATCGTCGGATGCCGAGGCGCGGTCGGGAGCGGGGCTCGGGTCGGGGCCAAAGCGCAGGGCTTCGCCACCGTCGACCTGTTTGAAGGCATGAACTTCCAGGCATTCGAAGGCGCGCTGGGCGTAGTCGCGCCAGCTGTCCTCGAAGAGGCGTTTTGACTCGACGCCGCAAAGGATCAATCGGTCTCGGGCCCGGGTAAGCGCGACGTACAGCAGGCGCAACGATTCGTGTTCGCAGTCTAGATCGCGCGCCGCCCGCGCCTGTGCCGAGGCGGTGCAATCGTCGCCCTTCCGAGGCGCCCAGAAGAAGCCGCCGTCCGCCGCCGCGAGCAGCGGGCCGCCCTGCGGGGTTGCGCGGGTGGTGGTGTCCGGAAGGATGACGATGGGCGCTTCCAGGCCCTTGGCGCCATGGACGGTCATCACCCGCACCTCGCCATCGGCCCCGCCGTGGCCCTCTCCCGGCTCGCGCTTGACCTCAAGCTCGGTCGCGCCGACGCGGGCGATGAAGGTCTCCAGGTCACGAACCTCGCGGCCCTCGGCCGCCTCCGCTTCGGCGAGGAAGGCGTCCAGGGCATCCTGCGCTTCGGCGCCCAGACGAGTGAGGGCGCGCTGGCGCATGGAGCGGCCGTGATCGTCGATCCGGCTCAAGGCGCGGTTGTAAAAGTCGAAGGGCGCGAGGCGACCGGACTGCTCGATGGCCCACTGCAGAAAATCGCGGGCCGAACCCCATTGCGCCCGCTCGTCCGCCCTGCGGCCAAGCGCCGCCCAAAGCGATCCCGCCCGCTCCCAGGCAAGATCGAAGAGATCCTGCTCGCTGCAGTCGCAGAACGGCCCGCGGAGAATGGCCGCAAGGCTCAGATCGTCGGTGGGGAAGCGCGAGAACCTGCCCAACGCCAGCAAGTCCTGGAAAAGCCCGTGCTCGGAGAGTTTCAGGCGGTCCGCGCCACCCACTGGGACGCCCTCGCGTTTCAAGGCCCGAATAACCTCGTGGAATAGCGCGTTGCGGCGGCGGACCAGGATCAGGACATCGCCGAAGCGGCAGGGACGGATCTGGTCGTCGGCGCGGTCTCCGACACCATCGCGGCGCTCCACCATGGCTCTCACCGAGCGGGCGATGCGTCTGGCGAGCTTGCGGTTAGCGCTCTCGGTGGGGCCTTCGTCCACGGGCCGCCAGGGATCGGCCTGGGAGGGCTCATCGCCCGATTCTAGCGGCCACATTTCGACGCAGCCGCCCGCCGCTCGACGCGCCTCGTGAAATATTGGCAGGGCGGAGGTCTCGGCCGCTCCAAGACCGGTCAGCGCCTTGGGATCCTTGAACAGCTGGTCGACGAAGGCGAGAACCTCGGGCCGCGAGCGCCGGCTCTCACGCAGGAGGGCGGTGGTGAAGCCTTCGCCCGCGCCCTCGATCATGGCGCGAAACACCTTGAGCTCCTCGCCGAACCGCTCGGGGTCGGCGCCCTGAAAGGAGAAAATTGACTGCTTCTTGTCGGCGACGGCGAAGACGGTGCGGCCTCCCCCCTTGGCGCCAAGGCCGGTGAAGAACTCGCCGGTGAGAGCTCGCAGCATGTCCCACTGCTCGGGCGCGGTGTCCTGCGCTTCGTCAAGAAGCACATGCTCAATGCCGCCATCGAGCTTGTAAAGAACCCAGGCGGCGTCGGCCCTGGTGGTCAGAAGCTCGCCGGCGCGGGCGATGAGGTCACCAAAATCGAGGGCTCCGCGGCGACTCTTCGCGCCCTCGTAGAGCTCGCAATAGGAGGTGGCCAGGTTGAGGGCCTGCAGCGTGTCGGTGGCCATAACCGCGCCATTGAGGTCTTCGCAGGTCTTCACGATCCGCGCCTGCTCGCCGTCCAGCCANNCGCCTTGGTGAGGAAGGCGTCTCGCAACGCGTCGAACGACCCGCTGTCGGCGACCGACAGAAGTCGTTCGCCAAGGGCCCTGTCCGAGGTCATGCCGGTGGCGCTCAGTCCGGCCGCCGCCCGCCGCCACCTGGCCTGGACCGTTCGCGCCAATGCCTGCGCGCGGATGGTCTCAAGGTTCGTGGGGCGGGAAAAGCCGCACCGGCTCCAGACGTCGGCTTCGATCCGGCGCGGTCCGACGGCGGCAAGGTAGGTCGCGATAGCGGCGCGATGCTTCTCGAAATCGCCGAACATCCGCTCGAAGGCGGCGAAGTCCAATTCCACCGAGAAGTGTGCGTAGGCCTTGGCGACGTCCCTATCGGGATAGCCGAGCGCCAGGCGGGCGACATCCTGGCGAGCGCGCGCGGACACCTCGGCCGCGGCCTGGTCCTCAAGCACCTTGAAGCCGGGCGAGATCCCCGCCTCCAGGGGAAAGCGGCGCAGGAGTTTTTCGCAGAAGGCATGGATGGTCTGGATCTGCAGCCCCCCCGGCGTCTCCAGGGCGCGGGCGAAAAGGCGGCGGGCGCGGGGCAGGTCTCGACCCGCCTCGTCGATATCCGACAACGACTTGATGAGCGCCTCGTCGCGCATCACCGCCCAGTCGCCGAGGCGTCCGAACAGTCTGCGCTGCATCTCCGCGGCCGCCGCCTTGGTGTAGGTGACGCAAAGGATGGTCTGCGGCGGTGAGCCGGCCAGGAGAAGGCGGGCGACGCGGTCAATGAGGGTTGATGTCTTGCCGGCTCCGGCGTTGGCGGTGAGAAACACCGAGGCGCGGGGGTCCGCGGCCGCCACCTGCGGGGCGATGACGCGAGTCATTCGCCGCCCTCGCCTTCCGCGTCGCCGATGACGTGCCACTCCCAAAGCCGGGCAAGGTGGTCGTAGTCGCCGCCATATCCGCCGATGAACTGGGGGACCGCCCACGAGGAATAGGGCGTCGCCGCGTCGTCGAACCAGTCAATCCGGCGCTTGAGGCCCGCCAGGGCTTCGGCGGCGAGACCGGCGCTCTCCTCGGCGAGAGACCGGATGTCCACCGCCCCAGGATTGCGGCCGCCGCCGACACGAACATAGACGAGCTCGCCGGGCGCCACGGCCTCGACGCCCTCAAAGCCCCCGCCGGCGAGAATGGCGCCAGAAAGGGTGAGCTGTGGCGCCAGTCCGGCGCGGACCTGCTTGTTGCTCGGGGGCGCGCCGGTCTTGAAGTCGAGGATGTCGGCGCGGTCTCCTCGGTGCTCCAGTCGGTCGGCCCTAGCGGTGAGGACGAAGGCGCCGCCTGGCGCCTCGAACGCAAGCTCGCCCCGATTCTCGACCAGAAACGTCGCCCCGGGCCGGCGGCCCCGCTCGAACTGGATGATCCAGGGCGCGACATTGGCGGCCAGGGCGCGCTCGCGCGCCATGCGGGTCTCCTGCACCCCCGCGTCGGCGAGCGCCTCGATTAGCACCCGCTCGAAGGCGGCAGCCGCGTCCTCGGGCAGCTCGCCGGGATAATCGCGGGCGAAGCGCTCGATGGCGCG
>PMOM01000186.1:4269-8838 GCA_003161535.1 Caulobacteraceae bacterium
CGCACCCAGCGCTCGACGCTGGTCACGGCCATGCGGCGCGGTCGCGTCGAAACAGGCGGTGTGGGAGCGGGTCGCTGGGCGGTGGCCAGGCTAGGCGGCGGCGCCGCCAGGGGGGCGTCGAGCGCCCTCGCCCACGCCAGGGCGTCGGGTCGCGACGGCGGCGTGACCCGCGCTCCCCGCGTCAATACACCAAGGCGCCAGAGCCACCGCGAGGCCACCGCCGGCGCTCCACCGCGGCGTTCGGCATGCAGAAGGACGACCTCGGGGGCGGCGGCGGCCTGGGCGAAGTCGTGGGCCGAAAGTCCCACCCGGCGCTCGGGAGGCGGCAAGCCCAGCTGCTCGCGCATGGGTCGCGACAGGAATGGATCGATCGCCGCGCCCTGCGGCCACACGCCCTCTTCAAGGCCGGCGAGGATCAGGCGGTCGGCGCGCACGAGCCGCCCTTCCAGGACGCCCAGGATTTTCAGGCGCGGATGGCTGGCCCCACCCGGCCGCACCTGTTCGCGGGCCAAGAGAGCATCGATCAACTCCGAGAAACCGGCCCGCGTCACCTCCGGCAGCCCCTCGCTCTCGCCGATAAGAGAAGACAGCAGCCGCGCCGTTGCTTCGCCGGCCTGTCCCGCCCACAGTTCTCCCAGAGCCCCGTCGGAGCCGACGACAAGAGCCTCCATGCTTGAAACAAGCGCGCGCGCGGCTTCCGAGGGGGTGGCCGTCTCGCCCGTGTAGCCCGCTCCAGCCATCTCAAGCGCGGCGCGGATTATCGGCACGAGCTGCATGGCCTCGAGCAGGGCGCCGCTGAGATCGGGTCCGGGCGGTTCGCGGTCCGCATCACCTGTCAGGCGTCGATGCAGCGTGGCCAGAAGCGCTTCCCAACTCGCCGGCCTGGGTCCCCTGAGGCCCTCGCGCTCCAGGGCGCGGCGGGCGCGCTCGAGTTCCCCCTCGGCCATGGCCAGCCGCGTGAGTGGGTGCTTGAGGATGGCCAGAAGCGTCACCGGATCGGTGGGATCAGCCACCTGGCGGCTGACCAGGCTGGCGAGCACCGCGGAGGGGAAACCGGCGAGCGGCTGACCCGCCGAGGAATCGGCGGTGATGTTCCAGCGCGTGAGGCGGGCGCTCACACGGCGGGCCAAGCCGGCGTCGGGTGTGACCAGGGCGCAGGTCTTCTGGGGATCTTCGAGAACTTCTCGCATCAGAAGGGCGGCGACGGCGGCCTCTTCTTCCTGGGTGCGGGCGGTGACGACGAAGAGGCCCTTGAGACCCTCGGCGATGGAGTCCAGGCCGGCGGCCGCGCCCTCGTTCTTCAAATTCTCGATCTGCCCGAGCCAGTCCGAAGTGGACTCGGCGGGACGCAGCGCCTCGCTAATCAGGCGCTGGCGCCAGCGCCCGCGAGAATCGGGGCCGGGGTCTCCCCAGTCCAGCACCGCGGAGCGGCTGATCGCCGCCCTGGCGAGGAGGCGCTTCAGACTTGCCTGCGGGTGCTGTTCGCCCACCGCCTCCCAGGCGTCGTCGGCCAGGGAAAGATCAAGGCCGGGCAGCACCACGTAGCCCTTCGGCATGTTGGCGATGACGGCGAGCAGATCGGCGGCGGCCGGCGCCGTCCCGGTGGATCCGGCGGCGATCACCAAGCCTTTGGGCGGCTCCTGCGTCCAGCGCCTGCCCAGGTGGCGCAGGAGGGCGACCCGCCGCTTGGTGATGTCCATGAGGCCCATTTCGTCGAGCCAGCGCGGCCACGCGTCGAAGGCCAGCCCCAGCACCTTTGCCGAGAGCTGCCAGTGCCGTGCAAGATCGCCTTCCACCAAGCTTGCCAATGCATCGGCGCTCCCAGCCTCTTCCATCTGGCAGGCGTCAAGGAAGGCGCCCAGGGCGTCGGCCATTTCGAGAGCCCCCCCGGCGTCCAGCCGCCGCTCCAGGAGCGCTTCGTTTTCCACCACCAGCCGGGCCAGTTCGAACCGACGGCGCTCGGCGCTGATGGCCGGAGGCAGCTCCAGCGCCAGATCGCCCTGCTCGAATGGCGCCTCGCCTTCGTCCAGATCTCCGATGGCGCGGATTTGCGGCAGCAGGACCGCCTTTCGTTCGGCGGTCGCCAGGAAGGCCTCCGCCAGCGAACGCGCGGCGCGCCGCGTGGGGACCAGGATCAGCGCCTCGGGCAAGTCATCGACGCCGCGGATCGACTCCTTCCAGACGCCCGCGGCCAAGTCCTCCAGAAACGGCCGATGCGCCGCAATGGTGAACCACCGCGGAGCCGGAGCGGTGAGAAGTCCGCTCACGATCCCGCCGCCAGGCTTGCCTCGGCCGCGCGCAGAGCGGCCGGATCGCCCACGTGCATCCACAGGCCGTCGGCCACCACGCCGTGCAGGCGGCCGCCCTCGGCGAATCTCATCCAGTGCTCAAAAATACCGTGAGGCGCATTCGGCCAGCCGGCGATGGTCGAGGGTTGCAGCATGTGCACGCCCATATAGGCGAACGGCGCGCGCTCGGCCTGCCCGCGATGGGTTAGCCGGCCGTCGCCGGCGCGAAAGAAGTCACCAGGGCCATCGAAGCCCAGGCTGCGCTCAAGAGGGGTCAGCAGCAGCAGATCATCCATCCGCGTCGGGTCCCAGGCGCCGATCAGGCGCTGGAGAGCCGGCTCCTCGCCTTCGGTCCACACCGAGTCGATATTGGCCACCAGGATCGGCGCGTCGCCCAGCAACCCTCGCGCCGCCTTGAGCCCACCGCCCGTCTCCAGCAAACCCGCCCGCTCGTCGGAGAAGAGAATCTCCAGGTCCTTGCGTCCCTGAAGATGGGCCTGCAGCATGTCGGCGAAGGCATGGACATTCACTACCGCCCGCTTCACGCCCACCGCGACCAGGCGATCGAGCATGTGGTCAATGAGGGCCTTGCCGCGCACCTCGACGAGAGCCTTGGGCCGAGCGTCGGTCAAGGGTCGCATGCGCGTGCCGAGCCCCGCGGCCAACACCATGGCGGTGTCGGGGCTGATGGCCGAGGCGGTCAAAGGCGCGCCTCGGCCGGAACATGGCGATCCATCCACGCGCGCAGGCCGGCCGGCGCGGGGTCCGTAAGACAGCGGTCCAGGTAGCGCCATAGCCTGGGCATGAAGGCCCGGTAGCGTGGCTTGCCATCCCGCGCCACGAGGCGCGAGAACAGCCCCAGAATCCGCAATATGTTGATCGCCCCCAAGGCGTGAAAGTCGGCCAGAAACTTGCTGGCGTCCACGTCCGGCCGCGCCGCCAGATAGTGACTCAGAACCGCCCGTTCCCGCTTCGGCGAGACGTCGCGGCGCGCATCGTGCAGCAGCATGGAAAGATCCCACGCCGGGTGGGCGCGCAGGGCGTCCTGGAAGTCCAACAGACCGACCCGCGCCGGACCGCTACGCTGAGGAAGCCAGATCAGGTTCTCCGCATGGTAATCGCGGTGGCAGAAGACGCTGGCTCCGGCGGCCGCGCGGCTCCGCACCGGCGACCACAACGCGTCCCATTCGGACCGGGCGTCGGGCGCAAATCCGAGGCCCGCGACCAGACGCGGCAGCCATTCGATGAAGAGATCGGTCGCCGTGCTCAGGGCCAGGGCGTCATAGGTCAAGAGAGGCCAGGACGCGCCATCGGCCTTCAGGATCTCCGGCGGCGCTTGGGCATGGAGCGCTGCCAGCACGTCCGCCGCCGCCTCGTAGAGCGGCGCTTCGTCGCCTCCCGCTTCGATCAGGCGCGCGTAGAGATCGTCGCCGAGGTCCTCCAGCACGGCCAGACCGTTCGCGAAGTCGCTGGCCACCACGGTCGGGGCCGACAGACCCTTGGCGCGCAGATAGCCCGCGCAGGCGACGAACGCCTCCACCCGGCCGGCCGCCAGGCGCGCCAAGGCGTTGTAGCCCAGGGCACGGCGTTCATCTGGCGTGGCCAGCGGCGGGCAGGGCGCGGCCTCTACAGCGGGAGGTTGATCCATCAGGATCAGGCTAACTCCGGACGGCGGAAAAAGCCGCTCATAGCCCCGTGTCGAGGCGTCTCCCGGCAAAGGCTGTCGCCGCGCTTCGGCCAGGCCGGCGCCGGCGAGGAAGTCGCGTTTTGCCTGTTCCCGCTCAGAGATCAATCGACCGGCCCTCCCAGGCGCCGTGCGGCGCTAGCCTGGCGCGGCGGGCGTGGACGTCTTGTGCGTCGTCCTCCAGGCCGTCCAGACTGATGTCGATGTCCAGGCGGTTGGCGGGCAGATGGTGACCGAGGCGCTCGGCCCACTCGATCACCGCGGCGCCATCGCGCAGCGATTCGTCCAGTCCGATCTCGAAGGCTTCGTTCGCCATGGTCAGACGATAGAGATCAAAGTGAGCGATCTTCAGTCGCGCGCCTTCATAGAACTGGACCAGGGTGAAGGTGGGGCTGGGCACATCGCGCTCCGCCGGCGAGAGGGCGCGGATCATCCCCCGCGCCAGAACCGACTTTCCCGCGCCAAGCGGTCCGCTCAAACAGACGGCTTCGCCAATCTCAAGGGCGCCCGCCAAGGCCGCGCCCAGCCGCGCCATGTCGTCCTCCGCGTCCAGGCGAAAATCTCCTTGCGCCGGCACGATCATGCGAACGGCCGGTC
>PMOM01000260.1:0-1585 GCA_003161535.1 Caulobacteraceae bacterium
GTGTAACGGCCCGCCGGGATGATCACGCCGCTGTTCGACACCACTTCAAACGTAAACCGACGGCCGGTGAGATAGCGGTAGGTCAGATCCACGTTCAGCTGGTCGCTGACGCGGAAGGCGACGCCGCCAAGGCCCTGATAGCCGAGCACCGTGGCCGAATCGTTGATCGTAATGGGTGAGGAGCCGCTAGCCTGGACAGCATTGTCGCCTGACGCTTCCAACGAAACGTGCAGGATGCCGGCGCCGGCGCCGATAAAGGGATCGAATCGCGATTCGGGCATGATATCGACGATGGCGTTACCCATCAGCGTCCAGGCGTCGATGTTTCCGTCCGGGCGGGTGCAGCCGCCGGGAGCGCTGTTCGCGTTGCAAAGAACGAAGGCGCCGCCGAAGCCGGCATTGCCTGATACGCCTCTGAGGCCGCCCGGCCGGAACCCGCCTTCGAGTTCGAGCCTGAAGTGCGGCGAATATTGGTAGCCAAGTCGGGCGAAACCGGTGACTTCGGTGCGCGTCTTGAAGCGCGCGAAATCGGATGCCGCAACGGCGTCGAAATCTCTCATCTGGTGCGCGCCGACGTCGAGGGCCCCATACCAGCCTTCTTCCGCCCACGTTCCGCTGGCGGCGCAGACCGCTACCATCGCGGCTCCAGCCAGGAGTTTTGTCTTCATAGTCTTGATCCCTTCCTTGCCTTACTGCGGCGGCCAAGCCGGCCTGGCAGCATTATATCCACTCATGAGCGGGATAACCGTGTCTGTCGAGACACACCCCGCGATATTCTATCTCTCTGGCGGACGACCTTGGCGGCCTTATAAGCGAGCCCCGCCCGCAGGTGCAACCCAAGTAATCGCCCAGGCTGCCCGAACAGTGCCCTAATCCGTCTTGGCCGCTTTGGTTCCGCCGCGCAATCGCCATTTTTCGAGGCGTTGTTTTCTGGCCACCAGGGCCACGGCACTCTCTGCCGCCAGCGATTCTTTGACATATAGGCCAGGTCAAGCCACGACGAGGCGGAATCGTGGCGAGTGAGTTCAATTCACCTCACCGCGCCGCGGCCGGCTCCGGGCTTAAGAAGAGGCGTTCCAATTGAAGGTCGATCCGGCGAGTGAGGGCGCCGCCGCAATCCCCATCCACGTTCTGAGCCCAGCCTCGTGGGCCGCGTTCGCCGCCGCCCAGTCTCCCAGGGTCGCCGCGGTCGCCGCCGGCGCGACGTTCGCGGCCAAGGATGGCCAGGTCGTCTGCGTCTCGGATTCCGAGGGAAACCTGGAGCGGGTGCTGTTCGGCCTGGGTGACGGGCCCTCCCGACGCGTCATGGATTTCCGCGGACTCGCGGCCCGGACGCCGAGCGGCGACTACGAGATCGCATCGGGCGCGGAAGACCTTGACCTGGATCAAGTGGCGCTGGCCTGGGCCCTGGGTGTCTACCGATTTGACCGCTACAAACGCGATCGCTCCGAAGTTCCGCCGCGCCTGGCGACGCCGGGAGTCGATCGGAAGCGCCTAACCACGCTGACGCACGCCTGCGCCATGGCGCGGGACATGATCAATACCCCCGCCAACGACATGGGTCCGCGGCAGGTCGAGGCGATCG
>PMOM01000260.1:1649-4427 GCA_003161535.1 Caulobacteraceae bacterium
GAGATGGTCTGGGGCGACGCCGAACACCCACTGATCGCGGTGATTGGCAAGGGGGTGGTTTTCGACAGCGGCGGCCTGGACATCAAGCCCTCGGCGGGGATGCGGTGGATGAAGAAGGACATGGGCGGCGCCGCCCACGCCCTGGCCCTGGCGCGGATGATCATGGAGAGCGCGTTGCCCGTGCGCCTGTGCGTTCTGCTGCCCGTGGTCGAGAACGCCATCGCCGGCGACGCCATGCGCCCCGGGGACGTATTGGCCTCCCGCAAGGGACTGTCGATCGAGGTCGGCAATACCGACGCCGAGGGCCGCCTCATCCTGGCCGACGCCCTGGCCCGGGCCGCCGAGCTGGATCCCGCTCTGACCATTGATCTGGCCACCCTGACAGGGGCCGCGCGCGTGGCCTTGGGACCGGAGGTCATCCCATTTTATACCGATGACCACGGCCTCGCGGCCGAACTGGAGGCCGCGGCCTTGTCCGTGGACGACCCGATATGGCGCATGCCGCTGTGGGACGGCTACGCGGCGGCGCTGGACAGCGACGTGGCCGATGTCAAAAATGACGCCGACGCCTGGGCGCAAGCCGGGTCGGTCACCGCCGCCCTGTTCCTCAAGCGCTTCGCGCCCGCCGGGCCCTGGGTTCATTTCGACATCTTCGCGTGGAATCCGCGGGCCCGACCGGGTTGGCCGCAAGGCGCCGAGGTTCAGGCCATCCGGGCGATCTTCGCCATGCTGGAGGCCCGATACAGGTGAAGTGGGACGCGCGCCTGACCCTGGCGCGGCCAGATCTGGCCAGACGCGATCTCGAAGGCGTGCTGCGCGCACAACGCTTCGCCGACGCGGACGCCTTCCAGGTCACCCTTCCGGTCGCCCCACTGCGGGCCGGGCCAGACCGCGGAGCCGAGCAGGTCGACCAATTGCTGTTTGGCGAGGTCTTCGACGTTCTGGAAGTCGCGGACGGCGTGGCGTGGGGTCAGGCGCGCCGCGACGGTTATGTCGGGTGGGTGGAGATGGACGCCCTATCGTCTCAGAGCACGATCTCGACCCACTGGGTTAGCGCCTTGCGCACCTTCGCCTTCGCGGACGCTTCGATAAGATCGCCGTCCGCCGGGCCGTTCAGTCTCAATGCCCTGGTCACCGTCCGCGAGACGACGGACAAAATGGCCTATGTCCTCGGGGCCGGCTGGGTTCCGCGCCCGCATCTTGCGCCGATTGGGGCGGGATTTGACGAGCCGGCGCGGGCGGCGGCGCGATATCTGGGAACGCCTTATCTATGGGGCGGGCGTGACAGCCTGGGCCTGGATTGCTCCGGGCTCATCCAGCAGGCTCTCTACGCCGCCGGTCGCGGCTGTCCTCGCGACGCCGATCAGCAGGCGAGCCTTGGTTGTCCGATCTCTCCCAAGGACTTGCGGCGCGGCGACCTCGTCGCCTGGCCGGGCCACATCGGCATGATGTTGGATGCGCGGCGCTTGCTGCACGCCAACGCCCATCACATGGCCGTGGCGATCGAGCCCCTGGCCCGGGCGGTGGCCCGCATCGCCGCGGGCGGCGGCGGTCAGCCAACGGCCTACCGGCGACTTTAGTTCGTGGCGAATATCCGGGTGTCGTCGGCGAAAGCCTTGAATTCCAGCGCGTTGCCGGAAGGATCGGTGATGAACATCGTCGCCTGTTCGCCGATCTGGCCCTTGAAGCGGGTCTGCGGCTCGACAAGGAATCCTGTCCCCGCCTTGCTCAGACGCTCGGCGAGAAGCTTCCACGACGCGAGCGTGAGGATGAGGCCGAAGTGGCGCACCGGAACGGCCTGGCCATCGACCCGATGGGTCTCCTCGACGGCGTTCATCGAAGGCGTGAGATGGGCGACGATCTGATGGCCGTGGAGGTCAAAATCCACCCACTCGTCCGAAGAGCGGCCCTCGCGACAGCCGAGCACCCCGCCGTAGAAGGCGCGCGCCGCGGCAAGGTCGTGGACCGGAAAGGCCAGATGAAAACGCGGAAGGGCCATGCGCCTTCATAGCCTGATGCCCGCCGCCGTGAAATGCCGGGCTGGACTTCGCCACGCCAGGGCGCGCAGTCTGGCGCCGCGCACACCTTTCGCTTTCGAGTCCCAAACATGAACGCCATCACTTTCGACGCCGATACCTGGACGGCCGCCGGAGACGCGGGGCTGGAGGACGCCATCGCCCTGCGCCGCGCCATCCATGCCGAGCCGGAATTGGGCCTGGACCTTCCCAAGACCACCGCCAAGATCAAGGCGGCCCTGGCCGGCCTGCCTCTGGAAATCCGGGAAGGGCCTTCCACAAGCGGCGTCGTGGCCATCCTGCGCGGACCAGCCAATGGGCGGACGGTCCTGCTGCGCGGCGACATGGACGCCTTGCCCCTCCACGAAGACACGGGCCTCGCCTTCACCTCGCTCAATCAGGGCGCCATGCACGCCTGCGGCCACGACACCCACGTCGCCATGCTGGCCGGCGCGGCCCGCGCCCTTTGCGAGCGGCGGGACCGTCTCGCCGGCACGGTGATGTTCATGTTCCAGCCGGGCGAAGAGGGCTGGCACGGCGCGCGGTTCATGCTCGAGGACGGCTTGCTCGACCCCATGCCCGACGCCGCCTTCGCCCTGCACATTTCGCCCAACATGCCGGCGGGGGTGTTCGCCAGTCGCGCCGGACCGCTGCTCGCCGCGTCCGACAAGCTGCGCATCCGGGTGATCGGGGCGGGCGGCCACGCTTCCATGCCCCACGACGCCCTCGATCCCATTCCAGTGCTGTGCGAAATCGTCACCGC
>PMOM01000284.1 GCA_003161535.1 Caulobacteraceae bacterium
TCCGTTTCGATTGAATCGGAACGGAGGCTCTAATTGCAAACCTTTCGGGAGTGCTTTCTTCAGGCGACCCGCAATCCGCCCCGCATCAAATGCGGGACAGGCTTTCGCTGCAAAGGTCTCTGATCAGTTCCGAACCGTGAAACAGGAGATGTCGGAGCGCTTCAACGCCCGGCATACCGCCTCGGCCTGATCGCTGTCGAGACCGGCAAAGCGGGCACGGAACAGCTTCCGCTCGCCTTTGGCGACGACCGGTTCGGTGAACGGATCCGCCTTGCTGAGCATACCGCGAGCCTGGTCGCGCGCGATTTCGAGACGTTGGCGTGCTTCGCTCTCGCTTTCCAGCGCGCCGACCTGAATGATCCATCCGGTATGGACTGCCGCCGGCTTGATCGCGCCGTTTTGCTGAACGGCCTGCGACTGGCCGTGAGGCGGCGTATCGGCATAGGCCATCGCCTGTGAAGTGGAGGAGGGCGATGCACTTGATGCCGGCAACACCCCGAGCAGACCGTTTCCGGTGCCGTGGTTTGCCGGTTGCGGCGGCATCTCGGTCCTGGGGACGTCAACCTTGTTGGATTCAGCCTTGTTAGATTCGGCCTTGTTAGATTCAGCCTTGTTAGATTCAGCCTTGGCCATGATCGCGCTGGATGTCTCCGGCACCTCCGGGCGTACCGGTATGGCGCTGGTGATGGGCGTGGCCGGCTGGGCAGCACCGGCCGCGGCCAGCTTCATCTGTCCGGCCTTGATCTGGACGGTCTTCACCTTGACCGGCTTCATCGGCTCGGACGAACCGGGGATCGCTGCAATGGACTGAGCCTGGATCACCCCATTGGTGAACGGCGCGGGCTCCGGCTTGGCCTGCGGCGGAGGCACGGCCGCCGCGGCGGCCGCAAAGATCGATGATCGTGAAGCCTGTGCGGCGGAACGCGCCGGCGGCGCCGCGGCGGGCTCGGGGGCCGTCTCCTCGACAGTCGGCGCATCGGTGGCTGTGATCGGCGGTGTGGAGGGCGACGTCGCTGAGCGACTGGGCGCATCGCCCTCGGCGGTGGCGCGCTGCTTTTGCCTGGCCAGTTCGATGACGCGCTGGCGGGCGCGGCGCTCGTCCTCCGAAAGGCTGCCCGGAGCGGCGCCGATCGGCGGAGCGTCCGGTGCGCGCGGCGGCGTTCGCGGCGCCGGCGGCCTGATCTCGAAGGCGGGCCGACGTTCGACCGTCGGCGCCCCCGTGACATCGACCCGGCGGCGCTTGGTCTCCACCACCACGGTCTTTGAACGGCCGTGACTGAAGCTCTGCTTGACGACGCCGGCGCTCACCGCGCCGCCGGAGCGCGGCTTCAAGGTCAGAGGCGCGCGTCCAGCCGAAGGGGTGGGTGGCCTATTGTTGTCGTTCTCGTCCGTCATGCGCTCGCTTGATTACCATCCGCCGGACTTAAGAAAGGTGCGCGGCGCGGTCGTTCAACACTCAAAAGGACCGGCGCGGCTCTCCGCTCCGACCCTCTTGCTCAAATTTCCCCGCCCGGACTTTCGGGGGCCCAACCCCCAACGCCCCAGCTCCCGAATCCCCAATCTTCTGGGAAAAGCGTGCGGAAGCCCGATAGGCGCTCGACATCGACTGCCCAGCGCTCGGCGCTTCGCCCGCCAAGGAAGGCGGTGTGTATCACATTCTCCGCGCCCAAGGCCAAACCCAATTCATCGGCGCCGAAGAGGCCAATCAGGCGCGGGGGTGACGGCGTGTGTCGCAGGCTCGCCAGCATCTTGCGGCGGCCGTCCGCCGCCCCGTCGCGGGCCTCGATGAGGAACGCGGCCTTGCCGGCGAGTATGGCGCCGCGCACCTTTTCGAAGCCGAAGGCCAGGTCGCCGGCCTTCCTAGCCAGCCCCAGGCCCAGGAGAAGCCGCCTCTGCAGCAGGGCTTCCGCCTGGTCGGCCAGGTCAGCGGCGGCGATGGCTCGCCCCTTGGCGGCGCGGGCGAACAGGCTCTTGCGGGCCGCCGTTTGCACCGAGGCGCGGTCGGCGGCCACCCACAGGCCGCGGCCCGGCAGCTTGCGGGCGAGATCCGCGGTCACCGCGCCATCGGGCGCGACCACGAAGCGGATCAGCCGCGCTGCCTCCATCACCTGGCCCGAAACGATGTCGCGGCGTTCCTTGGAGGCCAGCGCCAGGGTCACCGGCGCGGGCCCCTCGGCGGTCAACTGCGTGGCGGCGGTGGGCATGGCTCGCGTCTCAACCCGCCCGGCTTGGCGCGCTCTCGCCGAATACGGCGAGGGCCTCGTCGACCTCGGGCGCCTCATCGCCCTCGGCCGCTTCGGTCTCGATTTCCGGCTCGATCCAGCCAGCGGCGACGCGCGCCCGCATGATCAGGCGCTCGGCGTCTTCAGGACTGAGGGCGAAGGCGTCCAGTATGCCAGGTTCGCGAACCCGTTCGCCGGCCTTGTTCTCATACCAGCCGCGGATGTCGTCGGGCACCAGGCCGGCCAGATCCTCCACCGTCTTCACCTCGCCCTCGCCCAGGGCCACGGCCATCGGCAGGGTGACCCCCTCGACATCCAGCACCTCGTCGGTGACCCCCAGCTCGCGGCGTTTGGCGTCGTATTCGGCCGCTTCCTTGTCGAGGAATTCCCGGGCGCGGGCCTGGATCTCCTCGGCGGTGTCCTCGTCGAAACCCTCGATGGCGGCGATTTCTTCGGGCTCGACATAGGCCACATCCTCCACCGTGGCGAAGCCTTCGGTGACCAGCAGCTGGGCGATCACCTCNNNTCGGTCATGATGTCGATCTGCCAACCGGTCAGTTGGCTGGCGAGCCTGACATTCTGGCCGCGCCGGCCGATGGCCAGGGAAAGCTGTTCGTCGGGCACCACCACCTCGACCCGCTCGTCCTCCTCGTCCATCACCACCTT
>PMOM01000089.1 GCA_003161535.1 Caulobacteraceae bacterium
GGTGGAGGGGGCGGGGCTCGCGATGCGCTTCAATCAAAACGCATCCTGCTCTAGCCGTCGGCGAGGGTTGCCCCGAGGTATGTCTTCAGGATAGTTTGGCATCCTAATCAATTTGGGATTGGAGACGTGAGACATCTCGACGCCGACGACGCCGTGTTCGCCCTGGCCGAAGCCCTGCGGCCGGCGCTGCTACGCGCCTCGCGCCAGCTGCGGCGGGCGGCCCAGAAGGCGGGGGTGTCGGCGCTGGACGCGCAGCTGCTGCACGCCATCAAGCAGGCGCCGGGGATCGGGGCCAGCGAACTGGCCGATGGCGAGCAGATGACGCGCCCCTCGATGAGCAGCCACGTCAAGCGCCTGCAGGCGGCCGGCTGGATCGCCCGGGAGGCGGCGGCGGGCGACGGCCGCCGCGTCGGCATCCGGCTCACCGCCGCTGGGGTCAAGGCGCTGGAGGCCATCCGCCGGCGGCGCAATGACTGGCTGGCGGGGCGCCTGGCCGGGCTCACCGGCGAGGCGCGGGCGGCCCTGGCGGCGGCGGCCGAACCGCTGCTGCGGCTGGCCGGAGACCGGTGATGGATCATTCCCGGCCCGGCGCCGCGACCGGCGCGATGAGCGCCCACGACCTGACCCTCCAGGCGCCCGGCGAGGCCCTGGGCGCCACCCAGTTCATTGAGCAGCCGACGCGCGAAGTGCTGGACGAGGCGCCGGCGGACACCGCCGAGCAGGCCGCCGAGGCGTTTTCGTCTCTGGTTCCGGCGATCATCGGCGCGGCCCTGATGATGCAGACCCTCAACGCCACGGTGCTGGCCAACGCCCTGCCGACCATGGCCCGCTCGCTGCACGAGGATCCGGTCCATCTGAACACGGCGATCACCGTCTATCTCTTGGCGGCGGCGGTGTTTCTGCCGATCAGCGGCTGGGCGGCCGACCGCTTCGGCGCCAAGCGCATCTTCCTTTTCGCCATCGTCGCCTATGCCGCCTCCTGCGCGGCCTGCGGCTTCGCCCATGCCTTGTGGCAGCTTCTCCTGGCGCGGGCGTTCGAGGGCGCGGCCGGGGCGATGATGGGGCCGGTGGGCCGCCTGGTGCTGCTGCGCTCGACGCCCAAGCACAATCTGGTGCGGGCGATGTCGGTGCTGACCATGCCGGCGCTGCTGGGCCCGGTGCTCGGCCCGCCGATCGGCGGCTTCATCGTCACCTATGGCTCCTGGCGGTGGATCTTCTTCCTCAACCTGCCCATAGCCGCCCTGGGCGTGGTTCTGGTCTGGCGGTTCATCGACAATGTACGCGAGGAGGTCTCCCACCCCCTGGACTGGACGGGACTGATCCTCACCGGCGTCGGCATGGCCGGCGTGGTCTATGGCTTCGAGAACCTGGGGCGCCACGCCCTGCCGGCCTGGAGCGTGGCGACAATGATGATCGGCGGGGCCGCGTGCCTGGCCGCCTACGCCTGGCACGCGGGGCGCACCGCCCACGCCATCCTCGATCTGAAACTCCTGAAGATCCAGACCTTCACCGCCTCGGTGATCGGCGGCGGCTTCATGCGCATGGGCATGGGCGCGACGCCCTTCATGCTGGCCCTGCTGCTGCAGGTGGCCTTCGGCCTCACCGCCCTGCAGGCTGGCCTGATGACCTTCGCCAGCGCCGCGGCGGCCCTGGTGATGAAGACCTGCGCGCCGCCGATCCTGCGACGGTTCGGCTTTCGCACCACCTTGTGCGTCAACGCGGTGATCGTCGCGGCGATGTTCATGGCCTACGCCCTGTTTCGCCCCGCCACGCCGCATTGGGTGATCTATGCGGTGCTGCTGGCCGGCGGCTTTTTCCGCTCCCTTCAATTCACCAGTCTCAACGGCCTGGCCTTCGCCGACATCGACCACGCGCAGATGAGCCGCGCCTCGACCATGTCGACCATGGGCCAGCAGCTCTCGCAGAGCATCGGCATCGGCATGGCCGCCATGCTCCTGCGCTTCTTCATGGTCCACGCCCACGCCGCGCACCTCACCGCCGCGACAATCGCGCCGGCCTTCATCGTCATCGGCATCGTCGCCCTGGGCTCGGCGCCCTTCTTTCTGGCCCTGCCCAAGGACGCGGGGTCGGGCCTGCACGGCCCGCGCAGCCGACGCGGCGCGGCGCCGGCCTGACCGCATTGAGAGTTGATGATCGCTGATAATCTAGGCAAGGCTGTCGCCGCCCCAAGGAGACCCGCCATGAACGCCCCCCTGCGCTACAGCCGCGACGAGCTGATGCGAAGCCACCCCTACGCGCGGCCCCACGAGGCGGCGGGCTATCGGCTGCACGGAGGGTTCCTCGCCGACGGCGCCTATGTGTCGCCTCGCACCCTGGTGCGCTGGCCGGCGGTGCGGGCATGGGGCGAGGCGCTGAAAGCGCGCGGCTGGCCGCTCATCGACGCCAGCGACGATCTTCTCAAGCGCGACGGCTATCCCAGCTTCGAACAGCACAAGCTGCTGCTTGCCAAGGGCCTGGGCCAGACCTTGTGGAACTCGCTGACGGTGACCGGCATCATCGAGGGGCGCGGCCAGGGCCTGTGCAGCATGGTCGCCCCGGACATGCAAAAGCTGATCGTCGAGCCTCTCGCCGAGACGGCGACCGGCCACCTAAACGCCGGACTGCTCTACGCCCACGGGGCCGACGAAGGCGGCGATCCGGCCAAGCCCGGCGAAGGGGGGCACGACGCCATGTGGTTCGCCGCCCGCGATCTTGTCTTCGGCAAGGGCGCCTATCCTGCCCCCGAGCCGCCGGGCAGCATCGCTCGCGAGGTGGCGGGGCGCGAGATGGCCGAGCTTCCCGAAGGCTTCGAACAACTCATCAAATTCCTGATGAACGTGCTGATGATCGAGATTCGCGCCGAATCCTTCTTCGCCCTGTGCATGCGGATTTTCCGCGACCGCGATCTGTTCAAGGACCGGCGCGAGGCCGCGGAACTGGCCGCCGTGCTGGTCGAGCGCATCCGCGCCGACGAGCAAAGTCATGTGGGCTATCTGCAGGTGCTGATCTCCGAGCTGCGCAGCTTCACCTGGCGCGCGGCCGGGGGCGAAACGGCGTCCGGGGCCGCCATCCTCGATCCGGTGTGGGCGCGCATGGTCGAATGGCACGGCTCGACCGAGCGCGACCTCGCCGCAGCCCGCTCCCGCGCCGCCATCGAAAGCCAGGTCATCGCCGCCCGCGGCGAAGGCGCCGGCCGCGCCCTGCTGTCGCGTTTCGACGCCCTGGATGAGCGGGTGATGGCTTAGGAGCGAGGGGCCCCGCCTTCACGTCCCGGCCGGCGCGGTGCGCGCGATCTCGGAGAGCATGTCCTGCTCGGCCGCCGGGTCGCTCTCGCCGTCGGCGGTCGCCAGCAGGGGCTTTGGAATGAGCAGCATGACCGGCAGCATCAGGGCGTAGACCACGGTGATGGCGATCACGCAGTAGGTGAAGCCGTGGGCGGCGCTGAGCTTGTAGATACGCACCCCCAGGATATCGCCGCCGCGCGTGGAAAGAAGGTTGGCGCTTTCCACCAACATCATCAGCGTGCCTTGCAGGCCCGGCGGGCACGAGCGGATGGCCAGGTCGAAGACGGCGGCCGCGAAGATGCCGCCCATGGCCCCGATGGGGACCGCCAGCAGCAAGGCCTGGTTGGCCGTGTGAATGAACGCCAGAGGGATCATCTGGGGGATGGTGATGATGATCCCCCAGAACAGCAGCTTGCCGAATTTCACCCGTTTGCACAGCCAGCCATAGATGAAGAACATCGGGATGAAGGCGGCGGCGAAGATGGCGTAGAACAGGCCATAGACGGTGTCGGGCGCATGCAGCTTGTCGGAGAGGTAGTATTGCAGCGGCGTATTGGCGCCCGGGGCGAACTGGAAGAGCAGGATCAACAGGACAGCCGGATAGATGGCCTTATGCCGGAAAAGCCGTTTCAGGTCGCCGCGAATGTCCGATCCGCGCGCTTGCGGCGCCTCATAGGCCCCGGCGAACACCGCCCCGGGACGCCAAAGGCCGGTCAGGCCTATGCCGAACGCCATTGCCGCCAGGATCAGGAAGGTCTGGGAGGGCTTGAGGTATTCGACGAAGTAGCCGGACGCGCCGGCCCCCAGCAGGACGGGAATCGACAGTATGATCTGCCACAGGACCGCGAGGCGGCCGCTCATCAGCTTTTCCTGCCCGACGAGGGCCAACAGGCCCTGGTAGGCCGCGCGGACGAACCCGAAGGCCAGCATTACCGCCATCATGCCGACGAACAGGCTGGCGTATGACAGCTTGGCGAACGCCATCCACAGGAAGACAAGTCCGGTGAGGGGGCCGAAGAGCAAAAAATAGCCGCGGTCGCGCCGGCCCAGCGGGTTCCACAGATCCCGGGTGAAGCCGAAGACAAAGGCCAGGTAGATGGGAATGGCGGTGAGCAGGCGGAACCGGGAGACCGCCTCGGGGCCCAGGTGAAGCTGATTTTTCAGCATGTATGCGGTTGTGAAATCAACCAGATAGCTGTTGGGCGTGATGAGATAGACCAGGAGGGTCAGGCCCCCGAAATAGACGTAGGTCTGGCCGGTCCCGCGATCGCTCGCCGTTGTCATCCCAATTCCTCCGTCAACTCCACTCCCGCCCGTCATAGGGCCATTGCCGCGGAGCCCCGCCGCCGCGGCGCCGGCGGACGGGATGTGCGGCCTGCCAGGCCGCGGCCATCCCGCCCGCTCTTATGGCATCGCGTCAGTTCATGCGGTGCAGGGCGCAGAGCTTGTTGCCGTCGGGATCGCGCAGATAGGCCAGATACATCTTGCCCATGCCGCCTTCGCGAACGCCCGGGGGATCTTCACAGGTGGTCCCGCCATTGGCGACGCCAGCCGCGTGCCAGGCGTCGGCCTGCGCCGATGTGCTGGCGCCAAAACCGATGGTGCCGCCGTTGGCCGCGGTGGCCGGCTCGCCGTTGATCGGCTTGGACACCGAAAACACCCCCGCCGGGGTCCGGTAGAAAATGCGGTGGCCGTCGACCGTCGCCGGCTTGACGCCCAGGGCTCCCAGCACCGCGTCATAGAAGGACTTGGCCCTCTCCAGATTATTGGTGCCGATCATGATGTGCGAAAACATTCTGCCTCTTTCCTTTCAGTTCACCGACGCGGCCAAGGTTTGGCCCGGGCGCCGGCGCCGAGCTTCGGACATGCGTGAAGATCGCGTCGATGACAATCCTTCTTGTGGCCGCTGCCCCCTCCGCCGCTTCGCGGTCCCCCTCCCCCGCGAGCGGGGGAGGATTGCGACTAGCCTGCAAGGTCCGCCGCGTCGGGATCGCGCCAGCCGGCGGCGCGGCGCCAGAGGGTGGCGTCATGAGCGGCCTGGTCCAGCGCCAGGGCGCGGCGTGCGCAGAGCCGTGCGGCGAGTTCCGCGCCACCTTGAACGCAATCACGGGCTTCGCGGGCGTAGAAGGCGGCCAGGGCGCGGGCGGCGGCCAGGGGGATCTGGCCGTGGTCGGTGATGACGGCGCCGCCCACGTGGGCGAAGGCGGCGTCGCTCAAGCGGCGCATGGGGCGAGGTCGAGGGAGGCGGAAAGCACGGCCCAGGCGTCGGGGGAAAGGATTTCCTCGAAGACGCTTTCGGCGATCAGCGCCGCGGCGCGGCGTGGGTCGAAGGCGCCGGTGGCGGCCAGGTCGAGGCGATGGACCAGGATCGCCCAATCCTTCAGGTCTCGCGCGATGGACGATGCGAGCTGGTCCAGGATCTCGAGATCCGCCTCCGCGACCGCGCGTCCGGCCTGCGCGCGGGCGGCGCAGTGGCGGGTGAAGTCGACCGCGCGGGCATCCAGATCGCGCAGAAAGCCGCCGCGCGGTTCGGGCTCAAGCATGCCGGCCGCCTTCAAAATCGCCTCCCCACAGGTTGCGGATTGCAATATACCTGCCAACGGCGATTATTACAAATTGAAATATCAGATTGCAGCGCGGGCGCGGGCGGCTTGAGAATCAGGCCCGCGCCCGCCACAAGCGATGCATGACCGCCCCGGACATCGCCGCGCCNNGGCGCCCTGGCGGCGCTGATCGGCCTGATCGGCGCGCCGGTGGCCATCGTCATCGTGCTGGGCGCGCTCTACGGGAAGTACGGCGCCGTGGGCCGGCTGCCGGGGGCGATTCTCGGCCTGGGCGCGGCGGCCGCCGGCCTGGTGGCGGCGACGGTGGTGAAGATGGCCGCGCCGCTGCTGGCCGCCAGGCCCATCCACGCGGTGCCGGTGATGGCGCTGGCCTTCGCCGGCGTCGGCCTGTTGCGCCTGCCCCTGCCGTGGATCCTGCTGGCCCTGGGGCCGGTGAGCATCGCCGCGGTCTGGAGGATGCGTCCGTGAAGCCGCTCGGCGACACCCTGGGGACCCTGTTCGCGCGCTTCGCCGTGCTCTCCTTGCTGGCCTTCGGCGGGGCCAACGCCGTGGTCCCAGAGATGCACCGCCAGGCCGTGGAGGTCAGCCACTGGATGAGTGACGCCGACTTCGCCGCCCTGTTCGCTATCGCCCAGGCGGCGCCGGGCCC
>PMOM01000104.1 GCA_003161535.1 Caulobacteraceae bacterium
GGCGACAACGATCCCATCGTGGTGGGAGAGAATTCCAACGTGCAGGACAACTGCGTTCTTCACACCGATGTCGGCCAGCCCCTGACCATCGGCGACAACGTGACCATCGGTCACATGGTGGTGATGCATGGCTGCACGATCGGCGACGGCAGCCTGATCGGCATCGGCTCGATCATCCTCAATGGAGCCAAGATCGGGCGAAATTGCCTGATCGGGGCGGGCGCCCTGATCACCGAAGGCAAGGAATTTCCCGACAACTGCGTGGTCATGGGTGCGCCCGGCCGCGTGGTGCGCACGCTTTCGCCCGAGGAGGGCGCCGCCCTGGCCATCGGAGCGGCGCATTACGTCAACAACTGGAAGCGATTCAAAGCGGGACTCGCGCCCGTCCAGCCCCAGCAGGAAGACCCGGAAACCCCATGACCTACCAATTCATCAATGTCGAACGCGACGGTCCGATCACCCTGATCACCCTCAACAGGCCCGAGGTGATGAACGCCGTGCACTCGCCCATGCACTTCGAGATGGACGAGGCGCTGAACGCCTTCGCCGCCGATCCCGAGCAATGGGTGGGCATCATCACCGGGGCCGGCGACCGGGCCTTCTCGGCGGGCAATGACCTCAAATGGCAGGCGGCCGGCGGCGAGCGGCGAGCGCCGCCGTCGGGCTTCGCGGGGCTGACCTCCAGGTTCGATCTGACCAAGCCCCTGATCGCGGCGGTGAACGGGGTGGCCATGGGCGGCGGTTTCGAGATCGCTCTGGCCTGCGACCTGATCATCGCCGCCGAGGGCGCGGTGTTCGCGCTCCCCGAGCCGCGCGTGGGTCTGGCGGCCCTGGCCGGCGGACTGCACCGCCTGCCGCGCGCCGTCGGCGTCAAGAGGGCCATGGGTATGATCCTCACCGGCCGGCGGGTTTCGGCGCGCGAGGGCATGGAGATGGGTTTCGTCAACGAGGTGACGCCTCCCGAGGAGCTGATGGCGGCGGCCAAGCGGTGGGCGGGGCTGATCGGGGAATGCAGCCCGATGTCGATCCGCGCCTCCAAAGCCGCGGTGATGCGGGGACTGGACGAGCCGAGCCTGGAAGCGGCCCTGCGGGGTCAGAACCGCTACGAGGACGTCGCCGCCCTGTTCGGCTCGGAGGACTTCGTCGAGGGTCCCCTGGCCTTCGCCCAAAAGCGGCCGCCGCGATGGAAGGGCCGCTAGGCGGCGTCTTGCCGCCGCATCTAAACCCCGCTTAGAACAGGGCCATGACCGCGCCGGCCCAGCAACCCAGCACCCGCCGCGCGGCCGGTGTCGTCGGCTTGGCGGTGATCGCCTCGCGGCTGTTCGGCCTTGTGCGCGAAGTGGTGTTCGCGGCCATGTTCGGGGCCGGCAAATTGCTGGACGTCTATATCGCCGCCTTCCGCATCCCCAATCTGCTGCGGGACCTGTTCGCCGAGGGGGCGCTGTCGATCTCGTTCACGACGCTTTTCACCCGCACCTGGGAGCGCGAGGGCGACCGACCGGCCTGGGAACTGGCCAATCTGATCCTGACCGCGATGATCTTTCTGATGGGCGCCCTGTGCGTGATCGCCGTGGCCGCCGCCCCGGCCCTGGTCGAGGCGACCAACTTCGGCTTTCACCATGTGCCGGGGAAGTTCGAGTTGGCCGTGCGGCTGACCCGTATCCTGTTTCCCTTCATCCTCTTTGTCTCGCTGGCCGCGGCGGTGATGGGGATGCTCAACGCACGGTTCGTGTTCGGCGTGCCGGCCTCGGCATCGACGGTGTTCAACATCGTTTCGGTGATCGCGGGCGTGGGCCTGGCCTATGCCTTCGACGCCGGCGCCCGCGCCGATTGGCGCCATCCCGTGTTCGACGAGCGCGCGCTCTATGGNNGCGGGCGCCGTGCAGGTCAATGTGCTGGTCAACGGCATGTTCGCCTCGGAGATCAACGGAGGCCAGTCGTGGCTGTATTGCGCCTTTCGCCTGATGCAGCTGCCTATCGGCGTGTTCGGCGTTTCACTGGCCACCGCGACGCTGCCGGCGGTCACCCGCGCCTTCGCCCGGGGCGACATGGCGGCGTTCGGACACACCGCCCGCGACTCCCTGCGCCTGGCGGCCTTTCTCACCCTGCCGGCGGCGGCCGGGCTCGCCGCCCTGGCCCATCCGATCATCGCGATGATCTATCAGCATGGCCGGTTCAGCGCCCATGACACCGATCAGACGGCGCTCGCCTTGCAGGCCTACGCGGTGGGCCTGGCCGCCTACGCCGCCATCAGGGTTCTGGTGCCGTGTTTTTACGCCCTGGGGCTTCCGCGAACCCCGCTTCGCGTCAGCCTGATCGGCATCGGCTTCAATTTCGCGCTCAATCTGCTCAACGCCACAGTTCTGGGTCTTGGGCACGCTGGCCTCGCCCTGACCACCTCGTGCGTCGCCTTGATCAACGCCGGGCAGCTCTTCTACGCCCTGCGCAAGCGGGTGGATGTGGGCGAGCTTGGCCCCTGGGCTCTGTTTCTCCTGCGCTGCGTGATGGCGGCGGCGATGTGCGGCGCGGTCGCCTGGGGCCTGAATCATTGGCTGGAGGCGCTGGTCCAAAGCCGCGTCGTACGCGCCGCAGGGTTGGTCGCCGTGGTCGGGGTGAGTGTCCTGGCCTATTTTATCGTCGCGCGGCTCCTGCGGCTCGAGGAAAGCGGCGAGGCGTGGCGGATGATGCGCACCCGCTTGCCCGGCGCCACGCGGCGGCCATAGAAGCTGACGGGCAAGCCGCTCTCCTTACTAGGAAATGAGAACCGGATGGCCAGCGACCGCTGGGACTACATCATCATCGGGGCGGGATCGGCGGGCTGCGTGCTGGCGGCCCGGCTCTCCGCCGATCCGGCGATCAAGGTCCTGCTGCTGGAAGCCGGCGGCAAGGATAGCTCCCTGCTGGTCAAGATGCCGGCCGGCGTCGGGGCCCTGATCTCGGCCAAGGGCGATTACAACTGGGGATTTTGGACGCAGCCCGAACCCCATCTGGATGGCCGCAAGCTGTGGTGGCCCAGGGGCCGCGGCTGGGGCGGCTCCTCGTCGATCAACGGCATGGTCTATATTCGCGGCCACGCCCGGGACTACGACCAGTGGCGCCAGATGGGCCTGGCCGGCTGGGGCTACGCGGACATCCTGCCCTATTTCAAGCGCGCCGAGACCCTGGAAGGAGGCGGCGACGCCTATCATGGCGAAGTCGGGCCCCTGCATGTCTCCAAAGCCTGCTCGCCCAGTGCGATCTACGCCGGCTTCATCGCCGCCGGCGCCCAGGCCGGCCACAAGCTGACCGGCGATTTCAACGGCTTCCAGCAGGAGGGCTTTGGCCCCTACCAACTGACGATCAAGAACGGCAGGCGCGCCAGCGCGGCGGTGGCCTATCTGCGCGGCGCCCTGGCCCGGCCCAATCTGACCGCGATGACCGGCGCGCGCACCACCCGCATCCTGATCGAGAAGCGCCGCGCCGTGGGGGTGGAGTATGTTCAGGAGGGCCAGACCCGCCGCGCTTACGCCGACGCCGAGGTGCTGCTGAGCGCCGGGACGGTGCAGTCGCCGCAGATCCTGCAGCTCTCCGGCATCGGCGATCCGGACGCCCTGAAGGCCGCCGGCGTCGCTCCGATCCACCCCTTGGCGGGCGTGGGCGCCAATCTGCAGGATCATCTGGATGTGATCCTGTCGTGGGAAACGCCGGGGGTGAAGACCGCCTGGTCCTACAACAAGGGCCTAAGCCGCCTGACCACGGGGCTGAACTACCTGCTCTTTGGCCAGGGCTTCGGGCGGCAGAATTTCCTGGAGGCCGGCGCCTTTTTGAAATCGCGCGCCGATCTCGACCGGCCCGATCTGCAGCTGCACTGCGTCCTGGCGATCATGAAGGACCACGGCAAGCAGGCCGTCGCCAAGGACGGCTTTTCCGTGCACGTCTGCCAGCTTCGCCCCGAAAGCCGCGGCCGCGTCGGCCTGCGGTCGACCGACCCCTTTGATGATCCGGCCATCTTCGCAAACTATCTGGCGACCGAGGAGGATCGCCGGTCCTTGCGCGCCGGCGTGGCCATCGTGCGCGAGGTGGCGGGCCAGAAGGCGCTGACCGCCCTGCACACCGGGGAGGTAGAGCCCGGCGCCGCGGTCGCCGGCGACAAAGAGGTCGACGCCTGGATTCGGCGGTCGGCCGAAACCATCTATCATCCGGTGGGGACGTGCCGCATGGGACCTGAAAGTGACGCCATGGCGGTGGTCGACGCTTCGCTGAAAGTGATGGGCCTGGCCGGACTTCGGGTGGTGGACGCCTCGGTGATGCCAAGCCTCGTGGGCGGCAACACCAACGCCCCGACGATAATGATCGCCGAGAAGGCCGCCGACATGATCCTGGGCAAGGGCGCGCCGGCGCCCCTCGACGTTCCGGTGTTTGGCGATGAGCCGGCGATGGCGGCTTCCTAAAGAGGAGAATGACGGCGATGGAAATGCGCAGATTGGGCCGCTCGGACCTGCGGGTCGCGCCCCTGATGCTGGGCGGCAATGTCTTTGGCTGGACGGCCGACGAGCCGACTTCCTTCGCCGTCCTCGACGCCTTCGTGGACGGCGGCTTCAACGCCATCGACACCGCCGACGTCTACTCGCGCTGGTCGGCGGCCGGCGGCGGGGCGTCCGAGCGGGTGATCGGCGCCTGGCTCAAGGCCTCGGGCAAGCGCGACAAGGTGCTCATCGCCACCAAGTTCGGCGCCGAGATGGCCGAGGACCGCAAGGGTCTGTCGGCGAAATACATGGTGCGGGCCGTGGAAGACTCGCTCAAGCGGCTGGGCACCGACCGCATCGACCTCTACCAGGCCCATCGAGACGACGCCGACACGCCGCAGGAGGAAACCGGCGAGGCCTTCGCGCGCTTGGTCGCCCAGGGCAAGGTGAGGGCGATCGGCGCTTCGAATTTCGACGTCGCGCGGCTGACCTCGGCCAACGATCTGGCGGCCAAGAACGGCTGGCCCCGCTATGAGACCCTGCAGCCGCTGTACAATCTCTATGACCGCACGCCGTTCGAGGACGGCCTGGCGGACGCCTGCGTCGAGCAGGGGGTGAGCGTCATTCCCTATTCCGCCCTGGCCAGCGGTTTTCTGACCGGCAAGTACCGCTCCGAGGCGGATCTGACCAAGAGCCCCCGCGGACGAGGAACGAAGAAGTATCTCAATGACCGGGGCTTTCGCATCCTGGCGGCGCTTGACGCGGCGGCCAAGAGGCTGGACGCCACGCCGGCCCAGGCGGCGCTGGCCTGGCTGATGGCCACCATCACCGCGCCCATCGCCAGCGCCACCAGCTTGGCTCAGCTCGACGAGCTGATGGCGGCGGCGACGCTGAGGCTGGACGCCGAGACCCTGACCGCGCTTGACGAGGCGAGCACGCCCACCGCGCCGCCGCCGCGGGTCACAAGGTAGCGAGCGCCCATGCCCAGGGACGCCAATAGCCTGACGGCGCCGCGCACGCGCGAGCCGGTGCTGAACGCCCCCTGGCCGGTGCTCGTCCTGATCGTCGTCCTGATCGGCGCCCACGCGGCGCGCTTGGTGGCCGGCTTGAGCCCGCAAGCCTTCGCCTTGACGCAGGAAGGACTGCGCGCGCACCGGGGCTTTGGGTTGATCACCTACATCTTCGTCCACGCCAGCTGGGCGCACGTCCTGATGAACGCGGTTTTCACCCTGGCCTTCGGCGCGCCGGTGGCGCGATTTCTCGGCGTCGGAGCGCGGGGGGCCCTGGCTTTCTTTGCGTTCTTCGTGGTCTGCGGCGTCGTGGCCGCCCTGGGCTACGCGGGCCTGCTGGACGCCCTGAGCCAGATGGGCGCCGCCTCCCAGAACGGCTGGGCGCTGGTCGGAGCCTCGGGCGCCGCCTCGGGGCTGCTGGGAGCGGCGGCGCGACTGATGAATGGCCGCGGCCGGCTGGGGTCGATGTTTGGACGCAACGTCGCGGCCATGACGGTGGCCTGGATCGCCGCCAATGCGCTCCTCGGCCTCCTGGGCCTGACCCCCGGCGCCGCGGGCATGCCGGTGGCCTGGGAGGCCCACATCATCGGCTTTTTCGCCGGGCTGCTGATGATCGGCCCCTTCGCTCGTATCGCCGGCGCCCGTCGCTATCACTCGATTGCGCCTTGATTCGCGGCAGGTTTGGGCGGAGCCTTGGCCAGCGCTGAAGAGCATGGGAGGAACCGATGCATGTATCCCAGGTGCTGAAGGTCAAGGGCGATCTGGTGTTCACCGCTTCGCCCACCGAGACGATCGGGGCGGTGGCGGCCATGCTGCACGCCAGGCGCGTGGGCGCCATCGTGGTGGTGGACGCCAAACGCAACGTCATCGGCATCGTTTCGGAGCGAGACATCGTGCGAATCGTCGCCGAGGGCGGCGGCGAGGGCCTGAGCAAGCCGGTGTCGGCGTGCATGACCCGCAAAGTGATCTTCGCCGAACCCTCCGAGACGGTGGATGCGCTCCTGGCGCGGATGACCGACCGGCGCATCCGCCACCTGCCGGTGTGCCTCGATCACCGACTGATGGGCATCATCTCCATCGGCGACCTGGTGAAGAGCAAGATCGCCGAGACGCAGGCCGAAGCGGAGGGCCTGAGGGCCTATATCTCGGCGGCGTGATCGGCGCGGGCCGCTGGCGAAGGCCAAATGAGCGCTTGATTTTTCGTGGCGACGGGCATAGTTTCCGCCTCTTCAATCGACTCGCTACGGACTGATGGGGCATGCCCCGGCGGCCCCGGGCGATGCGTGCGCGTTGAATTCAGGGCTTTCCTGAA
>PMOM01000262.1 GCA_003161535.1 Caulobacteraceae bacterium
GCGTCGGCCCGGTGTTTGGAAATGGCCAGGTTCGCCGCCGGCGCCCCGGGCTCATCAGCCAGTCCCACCACATTGATTCCGGTGACCGTGCAACCGCGGGTACGATCGGCGGAGGCGCTGATCAAGGCCCGGGCTTCGGGCGTGAGCGCCGCGGAATCGGCTTCGAAGTAAATCGAGATGGTGAAGTCCGCGCAGGAAACCGGCGCCTGAACCAGCGGTCCCCGGTGCGGATGATGGGCTCCGCGCAGGCTCTGGCAGCCACTCGCCATCGCCAGGGCGCTCAGAGCGGCGAGGGCGGCGGGGGCGGCCCATGGTCTTGCGGCGTCTCGACCGGTCATGCGTCCCTCCAGGCTTCAATCTTGAGGCCTCCATTCAATAGCAATCTTCATCCCGGCGATAGCGGGCGCCGACGCGCCTCTCTCAGAGGGACTCCATCTCTCCCGTTCTCGCCAGAAAGGGGAACCTTGGCCATGCCGGCGCCGTTACCCCGCTGTTGCATTTCGACTTGGGAGACAAGGCCATGAAGTCTTTGTTCGGGCGTCGCGATGAGATCGGTCCTGTGGAAGGCCCCGATACGCTTGGGGCCTACAAAGAGGGCCGCCTGGACGAACGCCGCGGCGCCGATCACGCCGAGCCGCGCGCGACGAAGGCGGACATCGATGAGGCCTATGATCGCGGGCGCGTGGATGGGCGCCGACGTGGGGGCGGTGGTTTTGGGCTCATTGGCCTGCTGCTCCTCGTCGTCCTGGTCGTCGGTGGAGTCATGCTTTACCTCGCCGCCCGCAATGGCTCTTTCAGCAGCGGTGGCGCGGTTGTCGATCGCAACATCGCCACGGTGACTCAAAAGGCTCAGGCGCCTATTCGCTCGGCCGCGGACAAGACCGGCAATGCCCTGCAGAACGCTGGCCAGGATCTCAAGCAGCGCGCCGGCTCCGGCCAACAGTGAACCGTTCTGGGCCGCCGAAGCGTGTCGGCGGCCAGACTTGATGGCGCGAATAGCGCATCTGTCGGACATTCATTTCGGCGGCGAGAACGAGGCCGCCGTGGCCGCGGCGCGCTCCTGGCTGGCCGCGAACAAGCCTGACCTGACGATCATTTCCGGCGACTTGACCAGCTTTGGCCGGCCATCCGAGTTCGCCCGAGCCGCCCATTGGATCGGCGGCCTGGATGGTCCATGGCTGATCACTCCGGGCAACCATGACACGCCATACCTTGGCCTGTGGGAGCGGCTCGTCTCGCCCTTTTCCCGCTTCGAGCGCGCCATTGGACCAGCCAGCGGCGAGGTCTGGGCCAACGCCGAGATGATGGTGACAGCGGTGAATACCGCTCGCGGGATGCAGTTTCGATGGAATTGGTCAAAGGGAGCCATCGCGCCTGGGCAAACCGATTGGACCTTGAACATCCTGCATGGCCGCCCCTCTGGCTCCTTAGGGGTTGTTGTCTGCCATCATCCCTTGGCCGAAATGGTGGGCGGCCCGATGACAGCGCGGGTCCGCGGCGGCGAAGCGGCGGCATGTCGGCTATGCGAAGGCGGCGCGGACATGGTGCTGACAGGACACATCCATGCGCCCTTCGCCATGGCCCTGCCCTACGGCGACGGCCGCACCTACGCCGTGGGCGCCGGCACGCTGTCGGTCCGCGAGCGCGGGGTCCCGGCCGGATTCAATCTGATCGAGACCGACCAAAACACGATCGCGGTGACCGCCCAGGCCTGGACGGGATCGAACTTTGAGGTCTGGAGAACCTGGACTCTGCCGCGTCGGGCTTGATGGCTCCGATCAAGGCTTGGGACCGCGTCTCCGCCCCAAGGCGCGACCTATCCTGGCGGGGGGCGACCTTCCATGAAGGCCCGGATCGCCGCGCCGAGGTATTTGGGGTTGCGGATCGCGAGAAAGCCGGCGGCCAAGGCCGCGGAGACGGCCACCACGGGCTTTTCCCGCACCAGGTCCAGCGCCCGCTCCAGGAAGCTTCGCGGCGCGGCGGCCGGCGTCTTGCGACGCCTGGCCATGCCGATGCCAAGAGCGGCCAGGACGATCAGCAGCGCCGCCGCGCCCGCCACCGCGGCGGCGGCTCCGGCGCGGCCCAGCTCCGGCTCGACCAGGGCGTAAAGTGCGAAAGCCAGGGCGAGGATGAAGACCGCCGCGCTGGCCGCGAAAGCGGCCGCGCCCGCCAGCGCCAGGATCAGCCGCCGAAGAATCACTTGCTTCGGTTGGAAAGCAGAAGCCCAAGCAGAAGTCCAACCCCCAGGCCCGCCAGGGTCGCGGTCATCGGCCGCTCCTTGACGCGCTCCATGACGTAGCGCTGAGCCTCCTCGACGCCTTGTCCGGCGGTCTCGGTGTAGGCCTTGGTCTGGCCGCGGAGCGCTTCAACCCCTTCCTTGAGCGCCTTCTCGGCGGTCTTCGCGGCCTCGGCGATGGCTCGCTCGGCGGCGTTAAGGGCTTCGGTGAAGGCACGCTGACTATGATCGGCGAAATTGCCGGCGGCGCCCTTGGCCGCCTTGGCTTCGTTGGCTGCGTGATTGAGAGTGTCGACGGGCATGCTGGTTCTCCGGCTGTGGGGGCCCTGGGACGATCCGTCGGGGCGCGCATAAAGGCGCCCCCTGAACGCGGGCGGTCGCCCCCGGTTCCCCGCGGAAGAGACATACCGCCTCGAATTTCGGCCCGCTTCTTACACCTTTTTTCCATGCGCGACACTTTGGCGCCATAACCATGAGTGCAAAGGACGCCCGTGGTGACAGTTGAAGACAAACCAGGTCCCCAGAGCGCCTCGGCTGAGGCGCGGGGCTTGCAGCAGGACGGCATGTCCCTGGCATTGACGGCCGCGGGCGTGGGCGAGGTTGAGTGGGACCTGGCCAGCGACCGGTTCATCATCAGCGAGCGCATGGCGGCGATAACCGGCCTGCCCGCCGGCCCCATGCCCGCGCGCGGCGGTCACGCGCTCTACGCCTTTATTCACCCCGACGACGTCGCCGCCGTGCGCGACGTGGTCGCCGACACGGCGCATCGGGCCGGGCGGCGCGAGGTTAGCTGCCGCATCATCCGGCCCGACAATGGTCAGGTGTTGTGGATGAGCAGCGCCGCCATGCTTATCCGTGGGATCGGCGGCGTCATCGAGAAAGTCGTCGGCGTTGTACGTGACATCTCTGGCGCCAAGGCGGTGGAAGACGAACGCGACGCGCTAGCCGCCGAGATGGATCACCGGGTGAAGAACGTGTTGGCCTCGGTTCAGTCGCTGGCGTCCCAGTCCGCGCGTCGGACGGTGTCGCTGGACGCCTTCCTGAAGACCTTTTCGGGGCGGCTTGAGGCCATGGCCGCCGCCCACACCCTGCTCACCTCAACCCGCTGGCGAGGAGCCGAAATCAGCCACATCGCCGCCGCTGAGCTTGGCGGGCTGGCGTTCGGCCAAGCCCGCTGGGAGGGGCCGGAGATCATCCTCAGTCCCAGGGCCACCAACACCCTCACCTTGGCGTTGCACGAACTGGGCACCAACGCCGTGAAGTATGGCGCGCTTTCCACCGAAACAGGACGCGTCGAAGTCAGATGGCGGGCCATTGACGGCGGTGGTTTCGAGTTGGTCTGGACCGAGATCAACGGGCCATCGGTGGCGCCGCCGACGCGTCGGGGCTTCGGCTACACCCTGCTTGAACGAGTCACCGGACGCGAATTGGGCGGCCAAGTGATTGTCGAATTCCGGCCCGATGGCATTCGCGCCACGTTGACGGCCGACGCCACCGCCTTGGCGAGCGGCGGAGCAATCCGGGAGGCGGGGAACGGTGGGGGCCCGGCGCCGAGCACGCCTTCATTGGTCGACGCGGGACGGCCCAGGGATACCATGGGCGGCGAATCCGTGGGTGACGGCGGCGACGATGACATCGCCGGCGTCAAGGTTCTTATCGTCGAGGACGCGGTTCTGCTGGCTCTGGAACTGGAGGCGGGCCTCACCGATGCCGGCGCCCGCGTTGTCGGGGTGGCGGCCGATCTCAATGAGGCCGAGCGTATGTTGGGGCTCGCCTTCGACGTTGCCGTGCTCGACGCCAACCTGAACGGCCGCTCGGTGCTTCCCGTGGCGCGAATGTTGGCGGCGCGCGGGACGCCGTTCATCTTCGCCACCGGTTATGACGA
>PMOM01000207.1:0-636 GCA_003161535.1 Caulobacteraceae bacterium
GCTTCGTCGTGGACGTGATAGCGTTTTGAGCGACGGACGGTCTTCTTGAGCAGAGGGTGCAGGAAGGTGCGCTCGACCTTCACGATCACCGTCTTGTCGCCCTTGTCGGAGACCACCAGTCCTTCGAGAATGCGTTTGGGCATCAGGTTTTCTTCTTCTTCGGGCTTGCGGACTTCTTCGCCGCGCTCACTGGCTTTTTCTTCGAATCCACGGGCTTTTTCTTCGCGCTCATGGGGGCCTGAGCGGCAGGGGGCTGGCCGCGCAGGGTCGTCTTGATGCGGGCGATATCGCGACGCACCACTTCCACCCGATGGCTCTTCTCCAGCTGGCCGGTGGCTGCCTGGAAGCGCAGGTTGAACTGCTCCTTCTTCAGCGAAAGCAGCTGGTCGGTGAGTTGATCGGGCGTCAGGCGGCGCACCTCATCGATCTTCATGGCATGGCCTCCGCGACCGCGCCGATGCGCGTGACGATGCGCGTCTTGATGGGAAGTTTCGCCGCGCCCAGGCGCAGGGCCTCGCGGGCCACCAGGTCGGGCACGCCATCGACTTCGAACATGATCCGGCCGGGCGCCACGCGCGCGGCCCAATACTCCACCGCGCCCTTGCCCTTGCCCATGCGCACTTCGGCCGGCTTGTC
>PMOM01000207.1:734-7681 GCA_003161535.1 Caulobacteraceae bacterium
CCCTTGAACTGCTTGCGGTACTTGGTTTTTTTCGGTGACAGCATGATGCTTTGCGGCCCTTAAGCGCTCGGCGCGTCGCGACGGTCGCGCCGCGGTCCGCGATCGGGACGGTCCCCGCGACCCTCGCGGCCCCCGCCCTCGCCGGCCGGACCGGATTCGGACGCCAGACGCTTGTCCAGCGCCATGGGATCATGCTCGAGAACCTCGCCTTTGAAGATCCAGGTCTTCACGCCGATGATGCCGTAGGTGGTCTTGGCCTCGGAGAAGCCGTAGTCGATATCGGCGCGCAGGGTGTGACGCGGCACGCGGCCCTCATGGTAGGATTCGGCCCGGGCGATTTCCGCGCCCCCCAGACGGCCGGCCACCTCGATGCGCACCCCCTTGGCGCCCAGGCGCATGGCCGATTGCATGGACCGTTTCATGGCCCGGCGAAACGCGATCCGGCGCTCGAGTTGCTGGGCGATATTCTCGGCGATGAGCTGGGCGTCTGTCTCGGGCTTGCGGATTTCCACGATGTTCAAATGCACCTCGCCTTCGGTCATCGCCGACAGGTCGGTGCGCAGCTTTTCGATGTCGGCGCCCTTCTTGCCGATGATCACGCCGGGGCGGGCGGCGTAGATCGTCACCCGGCACTTCTTGTGCGGGCGTTCGATGATAATCCGCGACACACCGGCTTGATAAAGACGTTGCTTGAGCACGCGCCGCACCCGGATGTCGTCGTGCAGCAGCCGCGAATAGGCCTCGCCGCTGGCGAACCAACGGCTGTCCCAGGTCCGATTGATGCCCAGGCGCAAGCCGATTGGATTGACCTTGTGACCCATCAGACCGCCTCGCTCAGGTCGCGCACCACGATGGTGATCTCGGAAAATGGTTTTTCAATTCGCGTCGAGCGCCCCCGCGCGCGAGCCGAGAAGCGCTTCATGACGAGGTTCTTGCCGACGAAGGCCTCGGCCACGACGAGATTGTCGATATCCAGGCTATGGTTGTTCTCGGCATTCGAGATCGCCGAATAGAGGGCCTTGCGCACGTCGGCGGCGATCCGCTTGGGGCTGAACTGCAGTTCGTTGAGGGCGCGCTGCACCTTCAGCCCCCGGATCGACTGAGCGACGAGGTTCAGCTTGCGCGCGCCGGTGCGCAGGGTGCGCACCTTGCTCATCGCCTCCGCCGGCTTCAGGCGCCGCTCTTTGGCTTGCTTGCTCATGCGACGGTTCTCTTGGCCTTCTTGTCGGCCGCGTGGCCGGGGAAGTAGCGCGTCGGTGCAAACTCACCCAATTTCATGCCGACCATGTCCTCGCCCACCAGCACCGGCACATGCTTGTGGCCGTTATGAACGGCGAAGGTCAGACCCACGAACTGGGGCATTATGGTCGAGCGGCGCGACCAGGTCTTGATCACGTCCTTGCGGCCGGCGGCCTGCACGGCGTCCGCCTTCTTGAGCAGGTAACCGTCGACGAACGGACCTTTCCAAACCGAGCGGGTCATCGCTAGCGCGCCTTCCTCAGGTGACGACTGCGGAGGATGAATTTGTCCGAAGTCTTGTTGGAGCGGGTCTTGTGGCCCTTGGTGGGCTGGCCCCAGGGGGTGACCGGGTGGCGTCCGCCAGAGGTGCGGCCCTCGCCCCCGCCGTGCGGGTGATCGATGGGGTTCATGGCCACGCCACGGACGTGCGGGCGGCGGCCCTTGTGACGATTGCGGCCCGCCTTGCCGAGCACCTCGTTCATGTGATCCTGGTTGGAGACCGCGCCCACCGTGGCCATGCAGCCGTCTGGCACCATGCGCAATTCCCCCGAGTTGAGGCGAATCTGGGCGTAGCCGGCGTCACGGCCGACCAGCTGGGCGTAGGTCCCCGCCGAGCGGGCGATCTGGCCGCCCTTCATAGGCTTTAATTCGACATTGTGGATGATGGATCCGATGGGTAGGCCTCGCAGGGGTGACGCGTTTCCCGGCTTCACGTCGACCTTTTCGGCGGCGATCACCTCGTCGCCTTCCCGCAGGCGCTGGGGGGCNNCTCGCCATCGGCGTATTTGATCAGGGCGATGAAGGCGGTGCGATTGGGATCGTACTCCAGGCGCTGAACCGTGGCCGCGATCCCCCACTTGCGACGTTTGAAATCGACCAGGCGATAGAGCCGCTTGGCGCCGCCGCCGCGGAAACGCACCGCGATACGTCCGCCGCCGCCCCGGCCGCCCGACTTGGTCAATCCCTCGACGAGGCTCTTTTCGGGCCGCCCCTTATGCAGTTCGGAGCGGTCGATGAGCACCAGCCCGCGGCGCGACGGCGAGGTTGGATTGAAATGTTTCAGAGCCATGACGCTAGAGCCCCGTCGTAATGTCGATGGATTGGCCGTCCTGCAGGGTCACGATGGCCTTCTTGATGTCCGAACGCCGGCCCGGGCGGCCGCGGAAGCGTTTGGTCTTGCCCTTCTGGATCAGGGTGTTCACCTTGATCACCTTGACTTTGAACAGCCCTTCGACGGCGGCGGCGATCTCGTCCTTGGTGGAGGTCATGGCCACCTTGAAGACCACCTTGTTCTGCTCCGAGAGCAGAGTCGCCTTTTCGGTGATCATCGGGCTGAGGATGGTGTCGTAGTGATGCGGAGCGGCGGCCATCACGCGGGCTCCCTGACCTTGGCGGCGCGAGCGCGCGCGGGCGCTTTGGCGCGGGCCGGCTTGGTGGCGGAAGCTTCCGCGGATTCCGTCTTGGGATGGGGCGCCTTGAAGCGCGCCTCGATGGCCATCACCGCGGCCCGGGTCAGCACCAGGGTCTCGCGGCGCAGGACGTCATAGACGTTCAGGCCCGCGTCCGGCAGCACATCGACATTGGGAATGTTACGGGCCGCCAATCGGAAATTCAGCTCGACCGCGGGACCGGCGATGACCAGAGCGTTCTTTAGGCCCAGGCTGGCGAACTGGCCGCGCAGGGCGGCGGTCTTGGCGTCCTTCAGGCTCGCATCCTCGATGACCACGAGGGTTCCGGCCTTGGCCTTGGAGGACAGGGCGTGGCGCAGGGCCAGGGCGCGCAGCTTCTTAGGCAGATCAAAGGCGTGGCTGCGGACTACCGGCCCATGCGCTTTGGCGCCACCGACGAACTGTGCCGCCCGACGCGAGCCGTGGCGGGCGCCGCCGGTGCCCTTCTGCTTGTACATCTTCTTGCCGGTGCGCGAGACCTCGTTGCGCACCTGAATCTTGTGCGTCCCGGCTCGCCGCTTGGCCAACTGCCAGGTGACGCAGCGCTGCAGGATGTCGCCGCGAATGTCGCTGATGCCAAAAATCTCGTCGGGTAGATCCAGTGAGCCGCCGGCGCCGCCGCTGAGCTTGAGCACATTGATTTTCATGACTCTTCACCCCCGGAAGCGGCATCCGCCAAGCCTTCCGGCGCTGCCTCCTCGGCCGGCTTGTCAGCCGTGACGGCCGGTTCGCTCCTGGTCTTGGCCTTGCCGTCAACCTTTATGGCGCCGGGCCTGGGGGTGTCGGCGGGCGCGGCCCGCTTCACCGCGTCGCGAATCTTGACAAATGTTCCTTCGGTTCCCGGAACCGCGCCCTTGATGAGGATCAGACCGCGCTCCACATCGACGCGGAACACCGTCAAATTTAGGGTGGTGACATTGTCCTGGCCCATGTGGCCGGCCATGTGTTTGCCCTTGAAGACCTTGCCCGGGTCCTGGCGCTGGCCGGTCGAGCCGTGCGCGCGGTGCGACACCGACACCCCATGGGTGGCGCGCATGCCGCCGAAGTTCCAGCGCTTGATGGCTCCGGCGAAACCCTTGCCCACTGTCATGCCAGCCACATCGACCTTTTGACCGGGCAGGAAGTGATCGGCGGTGAACTCGGCGCCGACATCGATGAGATTGTCTTCCGAGACACGGAACTCCGCCACGCAGCGTTTGGGCTCGACCAGGGCCTTGGCGAAGTGGCCGCGCATGGCCTTGGAGGTATTCTTTGGCTTTCGGGCGCCCGCGCCGAGCTGCAAGGCGACGTAGCCGTCCTTCTCTTGCGTGCGCTGGGCTGTGACCTGGCAGCCTTCCAGGCTCAGCACGGTCACCGGCACATGGGTTCCCGCCTCATCGAAGAGACGCGTCATGCCCAATTTCTTGGCGATCAAGCCGGTTCGCATCTTCGTCGGCCCTTAGAGCTTGATCTCGACGTCCACCCCGGCGCTGAGGTCGAGCTTCATCAGCGCGTCCACGGTCTGGGGAGTGGGATCGACGATATCGAGCACGCGCTTGTGCGTGCGGATCTCGAACTGCTCGCGCGACTTTTTGTCGATGTGCGGCGATCGGTTGACGGTGAAGCGCTCGATCAGCGTAGGCAGGGGTATCGGGCCCCTGACGGTGGCGCCGGTGCGTTTGGCCGTGTTGACGATCTCGCGGGTGGAATGGTCCAGCACGCGGTGATCGAAGGCCTTGAGCCGAATTCGGATGTTCTGGCGATCCATATCGCTCGTATTTCCCTTTGCGGCTCGACACGAGCCCGCGTGCGCCAGACCATTTCAAAGACCGGCTCGCCTGGGCAAAACAGAAACCCGAAACGAACGCTAAAGCCCGCAAAAACGAATGGCCCGCGCGGCAGGCCGCGGGGCCCAAGACCGGGGCGAAGGCTTAAGCTTGGCCCACCATCCCAGTTTCGCTTCGCGAACCGCGTCTGCCTTTGAGGATTGCTCCTCTGGCACAGCCGGTTCAACAAAGAGCGCGGTTCCTAGACGCCGAGCCCCTTGCAGTCAAGGCCCCGCCCACCGACAGTGGCTTCGAAAAACGGTCACCAAATCGCCGCCGAGGCGTGAGACGTCGTCGCGCGCGAAGCGGGCTTGGCGGGGATCAGCGAACTTGAACGGCTCCAGCAACGACCGCCGCAATGCCACCGCTCTGGTCATCTCCGCGCTTCTTCATGTGGCCATCCTGACCTTTCTGGTGACCCGGGCGGCGCCGCAATACGCGATCCCCGAGCCCGCGGTCGCGCCCGCGGAGGTGGAGATCGTCACCATGCCGACGATTGTTCCGCCCCCGCCACCGATCGTGCCGCCGATTGTGCCGCCCAAGCCGGAGATTGTGCGGACGCCGCCGCCCGCTCCCGCGCCGCCGATACCTCAGCCGCCAGCGCCAGCGCCTCCCTCCCCTCCAATGCCGGTTCCCCAGTCCAAGCCCGCCCCGCCCAAGCCCACGCCGCCGAAGGTGACCCCCCTGCCGGCGCCGGTGGCGCCCATCGCGCCGCCCATGCAAGCGGCCCCGGTAACCCCCGCTGCCCGCACGACGCCAAAGCCGGCCATGCCTGCACCTCCCACCAGCGCGACGCCCTCCCCGGCCGCCACGCCCGCCCACCTGAATATCCATAAGTCGGCCAGGGAGGCGCCGGCCAATGTCCCGACGTTGCCCATGGCGCCGTCGCCGGCCGCGGCCGGCCGGCCGGGGGCCGCGACGGCCGGCTCTCCCGCCGCGCCCGCTGGCTCGCGCCTCAGCGGCCTCAATCCCTATCCCTACGGCGCCATGCCCAGCGGCGGCGCGGGCCTGCGTGGCACCCTGGTGGGTTGCGCCAATGCCGACGCCGTGCGCCTGAGCAGCGTCGAGCGAGCCCATTGCAACGAACGCTTTGGCGCCGAGGCCGCCGGCGCGCCCACTCTCGACAGCATTTCCCCCGCCAGGCGCGCCGCCTTCGATCGAGAGAATGAGCGGCAGGACTATGTTCGCAAGCGATCATCGGCTCTGGGGCTCAGCAAGGATGACCTGACAAGCCCGGCGGGGCCGATGAACCCGCCCGGAGTGGTCACCGGGCCGGCGTCCAGCTTCAGTCACTAATGGTAGGATCCCCGCAACCGCTCAAGGATAAGCTCATGACTCGCGCGATGCTCATGCTGGGGCTGCTCTGTGCGCCCGTGGCCGCCCACGCCGGCGATACCATCCGCCCCGGCTATTGGGAGGCGACCAGCAAAGTGCTTTTCCCCATTCAAAGCAGCAAGACCGAGCCGCGATGCATCACCGCTCGAGAAGTCACGAAGTTCATGTCCTGCTACATCAACCACCACTACACCTGTGTGTGCCCCGAGCAGTCCTATGCGAACGGCGTGATCCGCTTCAAAGGCCAATGCGTGGATAACAAGGGTCAGACCGCCACCATCTCCGGCCGGGGGACCTATACCGAGACCACCTTGAGCATGACCGCTGATGTCGCCACCCGGTGGCACGGGTTGCCCATTTCCATCCAGGCGACCACCGACGCTCACCGCATTGGGGACGTTTGCCCGGCCGACGCCAAGTAGGCGACCGCGGGGTTAGCTCAACCTTGCGACCCGCAAGGGCCCAACCCTAAACCTCGACCTTCTCCGCCTCGGCCACCGCCGCGATATCGGCTGGCAGGGGCTCCATGACGAGCGGAACCGCGCGGCTGGCGGCCAGAACTTCGTCGCGCTTGGCCGCGATGCGCTGGAGTCCGCGCAGGTACGAGCCCGTGCCCGCCGGGATCAGCCGTCCGACGATGACGTTTTCCTTCAGGCCTTCGAGCGTGTCGCGCTTGCCGTGAACGGCGGCGTCGGTGAGCACCCGGGTGGTCTCCTGGAAAGAGGCCGCGGAGATGAAGCTGCGCGTCTGCAGGCTGGCCTTGGTGATCCCAAGCAGCACCGGCTGGGTGGTCGCCGCCTTGCCGCCCTTGCGGGAGAGGGCCTTGACGTTCTCTTCGTCCACCTCGGGCTTGTCGATGTGGTCGCCTTTCAAGAGGCCGGTATCCCCCGGCTCCATGATCTCGACCTTCTGCAGCATCTGNNTTGACCAGGAAGTCGGCCAGCGCCTCGATCCCCAGGATGCGCAGGATGTCATGCGGATCAGGATTGCCGTCGATGATGTATTCGCCCTTGCGGATCGAATCGCCATCGTGGACCGCGATGTGCTTGGCCTTGGGGATCAGGAACTCCACCGGATCGCCCTCTTCGGGAGCGATCTTGATGCGGCGCTTGTTCTTGTA
>PMOM01000054.1:0-5914 GCA_003161535.1 Caulobacteraceae bacterium
GTCAACTCATACGCCTACGCGGGCGGCGATCCGGTCAATGGGAGGGATAGCTCGGGACTCGCCGAAACGGCACCGCCCCCGAACGAGCAGTGTCAGAACGGGTGCCACCTCAATGCAGGTACACCGGTCGGCGAGGAGGTCGTTCAGTCAATGCTGAGGGACCTACTCGGTGGGAAGCTTGATCTCAATAACGCGGCCGCGTCCCTGGCGAATGCGATTGGTTTGCCATCCATTGGAGACGTGGGTGGGGGGGCGGCGAGCGCACCTCAGAATCCGCAGCCCAAGATAGATTGCTTCAGGCGCCTTCCCAACGGACAAACAATCGGACAGGTCGTTCAGACCACGGTCTCAAACATTGAGAATGCGGCGGGTCCATACGATATGGGCGGGGTTGGAGCACTCGGAGCACTTGTTGCGACGGCGGATAGCAACGGACCCCTAGACTTCAAAAGGCATTTCGGCCCCGACCCGACAGGTCTTCTCGGCGCGGAAGGGAATTTCGCTTATGGAGCGGTCGCGTCAGGTTTGGGATTTTCCCAACCTCTTGCTGAGTTTGGGGCTGGCATGTATGCCGCCAAGAATGGAAAGCTCAATGCCAATAATCCTTTCGGCGAAGACAATAGCGCAGCTCGGAATCTACCGGCGGGCTATATGACGGCTGGGTGTAGTAAGTAGAATGATTGGTTTGAATATGAGTACCGGAAGGAATTTCTTCTATTACTACTCTCGCGCTTTACTAGTAGCAGCATTTGCATTTGGATTGACACATGCCGCGCAGTCACTTGTTGTGAGTTTTGTTAATAATAGATCGTTAGCCGTCAACCCGACCGCATTATTGGTTTTAATTCTATACGAGATAATGGAATCGATAGTTTTTCTTATAATTGGGTTGATGCTCGCTTATATTCCCTCGCGCATAGTCTCAGATATATTTAAGAAAAAGAACTCAAGAGGTCTTTTATTACGTGTTCTTTTCGGCATGCTCATGGGCATTGTCTTCCTACCGCTGTGCGCGAGCTTTCCATTTTTTCTGTTCCCGCTGCCGGATGGCCCGAGCTATTTGACCCGATGTGCTGAGTTTAGCTTACCCATGACAATCGCGGGTGCGCTAGGTGGTTATGCCTTCTGGCGTCGCACTCGCGGCACGTCAGGCAACGGCGAATTGGATGGCTGACCAATTCTCATAGCCGGCTCTGGATCACCTTCAGCTATGACGCCCAGGCCATTCTCACCTCCGACGGCGTTCGGACGTTAGGCGAGAAAAGGGGTCATCGACGGGCACGGGGTGACCGCCGTCCAGGGAACTAGAGGCTGCCCCTCGCCGCACGCTCGCGTCCAGCTAGCGCGGGCCGCATACTACCGAGCCCCGGCGAACCTCACCTCGAACACCCGCCGCGATCCCGCGGGTCCAACCACGCGATAGGGTCCGCATGCCGTCACCGCCGCCAGCGCCCTCGACTCGGAGATCAACCGCCGCTCGGCTGGGAGGCCCGAACTTGGGCGAATGATCTTGGGCGCGTTAACCAAGGCCGCCAACCCCGATTTGGCCAACGTGATCGCCACGTCCTCGCCGGCGGCTGGTTTGAAGGCAGTAAGTAACGCGCCCTAGGCTCAGAACGGCGTTGCCAGAAATTACTGTTGGCGACTGCCGGAAATGAGCGATGAATGCCAGACCTAACCTGGGGGACCAAGTAGGCGACTTAGCGCGCCGGCAGCGGAAACAGGGACGAAAGTGGCGCTCCAAGATATCGACACGATCATCGTCGTGATCATGGAAAATCGATCTTTTGATCACGTGCTCGGCTATCTGAGCTTGCCGGGCGAGGCCCAAATGCCCGTTGACGGGTTGCGGTCAGACCCAGCATGGCTCGATGCCCATGCCAACCTCCACAACAGCCAGATTTATAGAAGCACACGTCTGGATCCCGACGTTCAAGCGATCGTCGACCCGCCGCACAACTGGGACACGATCGCCACCCAGATTGCAACTCCGGCGTGGGGTGGTGGTCCAATGGGTGGTTTCGTCGACACGTACGCCGATCAAACGAAGCCTGCAGCGACCAATCTCAGCTTGGTGATGGGCTACTACGATGTCGCCGCTGTGCCGACCTACGACTTTTTCGCGCGCAATTTTCTGGTCTGTGATCATTGGTTTGCGGCGTTGCCTGCCGGCACCCAACCGAACCGACTGATGGCCATGGCCGGCTACAGCTCCATCTTCGCCAACGGCGGCACCAGAGTTCCGCACGAATATCTGGCCTACGATTGGCTGGATGACCACCATATCGATTGGTGCGCCTACGCCTGGGGGAACTTCCCCTTCTTCTGCCTGGACTGGGATCGACTGCCCAGCATCCTCGACTCAATGACGCTTGCACCGGGCAGCGGCCGCTTTCGTCGCTATTCCCATTTCGCGGCTTCGTGGATGTCGAACGATTCGATGCCCAGCGTGATCTTCATTGAGCCAGAGTATACTGAGGCATTGCCCACTGACCCTAACGACGATCATCCGAACACCGGAATCGCAAAGGGCCAAGCGTTCTTGGCGAAAGTCTATTCGGATGTGATCGCCAACCCCGCCCGCTGGGCCAAGACTATGATGGTGATAACCTACGACGAACATGGCGGCTTTTTCGATCACGTCCCGCCGCTTCCCATTCCGACGACCGCAGGAACCCACCCATTTGAGACCTCAGGCTTACGCGTACCGGCGTTTGTTATCTCACCGCAGGTCACCCCGGAAAGGGTATTCAACCGGAATTTGGATCACACCTCGATCCTCCAACTTCTCGCCGACAAATTCACCCCCGGGCATGGCTACTCGGTTCCGGTGAACTCGCGCCAGGGCTTCCTGGATCGCTTGACGAACACGCTGAATCCGATCGGCCCCGCGCCCCGAACACCATTGATACCTGGTGACGTCCTGGCTGCGATCGCTACGGCCGCCCAAGCAGCACCGATCCCCGAGCCGCAGGGCGATTCACCAGACGACCCGGCAAATGCCCGCGCGTTCCATCAAACCCTGCTGAAGGTGCAACGCGATCGCGGCAATGTCTTGGCCCCCTCCGAATTGAGCGGGGACCCTGGCTAAGTGACGGCCGATTGTGGGATTGCTCAGGTGAGGCGCGGCCCTCTGCGCCAACCAGAGACAAGCTGTCGCTAGACTGCCCCCACCACCACCCAGTCCCCGGGAGCCCCAATCACGGCGGTGCGACTTCAGGGTCCGAGTTCCTCCGCAGTTCCGCCTCGAAGGCCGCGTCGTCGATCACATTGCGCCCGATGAGAAGACTGCATCCGAGGTGGTCGCTGATATAGGCTCCGGACGCGCCCGACCACCAACGCGCGAGCATTGTCTGTCGCCGGTGGCCCACGACGACCAGATCGGCGCCGATTGCCTTGGCGAACGCTCCGATTTCCCGAGCCGGATCGCCTATCACCAGTTTGGCGACGGGCTTCAGCCCAAGCTGCCCAAGCCGCTCGACCCCGCGCTCAAGGATTGCCTTGTAGGCATCTAGCTGTCGCGCGGCGGCGCCGGCGTGGACCCCTTCAGCGATCCGTATGCCCGGACTCTCGGCGAGGACCGACAGGAGGAAAACCTTCGCTCCGCACCCTCTCGCCAGCAATGCGCCCTCACGCAGGGCCGTGCCGCCTTCGAGAGAGCCATCATAGGCCAGAACGATGCGCTTATACATGCGATATGCCTCTTATGGGGGTGGTGACGTCCGCCGTCAGCGCGCCGCCGCCGCGCCCCAAAAGTTATAGCCCGCCCACGCTGGCGTGCCCGGCAGATACATGGTCTCCAGCTTTTCGATCTCGAAGCCCGCGCCGGCGATCAGGGCCGGAATGTCGCGCGTCAGGCGGCAGCCGCCGCCGATCCGCCGCCACACCGGCTCGATCCGCGCCTGCCAGCGACGAACCGCCTCGTCCGGCGCGCGGCCATGTTCGCAAAAGAGCAGCCGGCCACCCGGCTTCAGGACGCGGCGCGCGGCCTCAAGCGCTCCGCCGGGATCGGGAATGGTGCACAGGCTGTAGGTGACCAGGACCGTGTCGACGCTGCCCGGCCCCAGCGACAGGGCCTCGGCGGTCTCGGGGAGGATTTCGATGGGCAGATCGGTCTGGGCCGCCGCCTTGCGGGCTCTGGCCAGCATGCCGCTCGAGGGCTCCAGGGCGAACAGTCGTGTGACCTTGGCGCGGTCGTAGTGGGTCAGGTTCAAGCCCGTCCCGAAGCCCAGCTCCAGCACCACGCCCCGGGCCAGGGGCACGACCTTCTGGCGCTGCCTGTCGATGGGCTTGGCGCCGCAGGCCAGACCGATCAGCGGCGGCAGGATGTATCGCTCATAGAGGCCCACGGCGCCGTCCCTCCCCGCCCCGTTCACTTCAGCCGTGAAAGTATCACGCGGCGAACGTCTCGGTCCCGGCAAAGCGTTGATTTTTCTTACCCGCCGGGACATGAGTCTCCGCGCGGGTCCGCAGTGGCCCAGACCGGGCCGTCCCCACCAAGGGCGCTCACAGGAGGGCGCCGCTTGACCCCAGCCAACCCGACCACGGCCGCTTCAAAACCGCCCCTCTCGATCACCACCAAACTCTTCTACGGCTTCGGCTCGGTGGCCTTCGGGGTGAAGGACAACGGCTTCAGCTATCTGCTGCTGCTGTTCTACAATCAGGTGGTGGGCCTGAGCGCGCCGCTGGTCGGACTGGCGATCATGATCGCCATGATCTTCGACGCCTTCCTCGACCCCATCGTCGGCCAGGTGTCGGACAATTGGCGTTCGCGCTGGGGCCGGCGCCACCCGTTCATGTACGCCGCGGCCGCGCCGGTGGCGATTTCCTACCTGTTGCTGTGGAACCCGCCACACTGGTCCAAGGGCCATCTGTTTTTCTACCTGACCGGGGTGGCCATCGTCATCCGCACCTTCATCACCTTCTATGAGGTGCCCAGTTCCGCCCTGGCCGCCGAGCTGAGCCAGGGTTACGACGAGCGGACCGCCTTGCTGAGCTATCGGTATTTCTTCGCCTGGGTCGGCGGCCTGGCCCTCTATTTGGTCACCTTCACCTTCCTGCTGGTTCCCGACGCCCGCCACGCCGTGGGACAGACCAACCCGACCGGCTTCGCCCGCTACGGCATGCTGGCCGCCGGCATCATGTTCACCGCCATACTGGTCTCGGCGGCTGGCACGCACCGACATATCCCCAGCTTCCGCGTCCCGCCCAAGCGCCGCATGACGCTCCCGATGATGGCCAGGGAGATGATCCAGACCTGGTCGAATCGCTCCTTCCTGTTTCTCACCCTCTCTGGCCTGGCGACGTCCATGGCCGCCGGGCTGGGCGCCTCGATGAACATCTATTTCAACACCTTTTTCTGGGAGTTTTCGTCCCACCAGATCGCCATTCTGGTGGTCGGCGTGTTCGCCTCGGCGATCATCGCCCTGCTTAGCGCGGCGCCGTTCTCCCGGCGCTTTGGCAAGCGCGCCTCGGCCATGAGCCTGCTCCTGCTATCGGTTATCATTTCCATGAGCCCGGTGCTCCTTCGTCTGGCGGGGCTGTTGCCGCTCAACCATTCGCCGGCCCTGTTCATCATCATATTCTTCCAGTCGATCGTCTCCACGGCCCTCTATATCGCCGCCACCACCATGATCTCGGCGATGATCGCCGATGTGGTGGAGGACGGAGAACTGAAGACCGGCCGCCGCGCCGAGGGCCTGTTCTTCTCGGCCTCCAGTCTGGTCGCCAAGGCCGTCTCGGGGGTCGGCATTTTCGCCGCCAGCATGATTTTGAGCCTGATCCATTTCCCGGCTGGCGCCACGCCCGGCCATGTATCCCCAGAGATCATTCGCAATCTCGCCCTGGTCTATGCGCCCATCATCTTTGCGCTCTACGCCGCCTCCCTGGCGCTGATGACCGGCTACAAGATCAC
>PMOM01000054.1:5976-10471 GCA_003161535.1 Caulobacteraceae bacterium
CCGAGGCGGCGGCGTTTTCCTCGACCTGCTGGGGCCGGCTGGCGCCGATGATCGCCGAGGCCACGTTCGGCTCGCGCAGCACCCAGGCCAGGGCGAACTGGGTCAGCGACACGCCCGCCTCGGCGGCGATGGGCTTGAGCTTCTGCACCGCGGCCAGCACCTTTTCATCGAGCAGGCGCTTGATGAAGCCGCCCATGGCCTCGCTGGAGGCGCGCGAGTCGGCGGGCGGCGGCGAGCCAGGTGCGTATTTGCCGGTGAGAACGCCCTGGGCCAGGGGCGACCAGACGATCTGCGAGATGCCGTTATCGCGGCACAGCGGGATGATCTCCGCCTCCGGCGCGCGCCACAGAAGGGAATATTGCGGCTGGCTGGAGACGAAGCGCTCCACGCCCGACATAGCGATGGCCGCCCGCACCTTGTCCGCCGGCCACTCGGAAAAGCCGATGTAGCGCACCTTGCCGGCCCGCACCGCGTCGGTGAGCGCCATCATGGTCTCTTCCAGCGGCGTGGCGTCGTCGTAGCGATGGCATTGGTAGAGATCGATGGTCTCCACCCGCAGGCGGGTGAGCGAGGCGTCGAGCTGCTTGACGATCTGCGCCTTCGACAGACCCCGATCGGTCTCGCTCATCGGGAAGAACACCTTGGTGGCCAGCACGTAGGAATCGCGCGCAACACCGGTGAGGATCTCGCCCAGGAACGTTTCGGCCTTCCCCCGTCCATAGCCGTTGGCGGTGTCGATCAGATTGATGCCAAGCTCCAGCGCCCGACGCACGCAGGTGGTCGCGCGATCACGCTCCACCCCCACCCCGTAGGTCAGCCACGAACCCAGGGAGATTTCCGAAACGCTAAGGTCGCTGGATCCCAGCTGGCGATATTTCACGTCGGCGCCTCCAAGCTATGCGCGTGTGCGATAGAACAGACGCCCGCGCCAAGAAAGGGGCAAGCGCCCATCGCCGTCGCCAGAGGTCCGGCCTGTTCGCGGCCTTGTGATCGGGACGTCGCCGCGGCCCGTGCGAAGGCTGTGGCCGCCGGCCAGTCCGCCGAAACCTCCAGGAGAGCCTTTCGCCCCATGACCACGGTCGCATCCGTACTCCCGACCGGCCCCACGACGCCGACGCCTCTGTCCAGCGCCATGCGAGGGCGGATTTTCTTCTACCTCGCAGTTCTCATCGTGCTGGTGGGCTTCGGCGCTCCCTTCGGCGGCCTGATCGATGTGCCGATCAGCTTCTTCTTGAAGAACAAGCTTCACCTGAAAGCTCATGAGGTGGCTAATTTCAAGCTGATCTCCGCCTTCCCGCTCTATCTTTCCTTCGCGTTCGGCTTCGCCCGCGACACCTGGAACCCATTCGGCATGAGAGACCGCGGCTTCATGGTGCTGTTTGGAGCCGTCGCCGCGGCCATCTATGTCTTCTTCGCCTTCACGCCGCCCACCTACGCGACGCTGCTTATCGCGGTGCTGCTGCTGACCACCGCCTACCTCTTCGTTCTCAGCGCCCAGAACGGCCTGTCCTCGACCATCGGCCAGCAGCACGTGATGTCGGGCCAGGTCAGCACGGTGTGGAACATCTTCACTTCGGTTCCCGTGCTGGGCGGCTACCTCATCGGCGGCATGCTCAGCGGCCAGCTCGAGGGCCAGAACGCCGATCGGGCCGCCCGCATTCTGTTTCTGGTTGGCGCGGCGATCATGGCCGCTGTGGCCGCCTACGGCCTGTGGAAGCCGGCCAGCGTGTTTGACAATGTTCACGCCGAGAGCGGACCGGTCGCGCACCCCTGGGATGACTTCAAGCGCCTGCTTGGCCATTGGCCGATCTATCCGGCCCTGCTGATCTGGCTTTTGTGGCAGTTCGCGCCCGGCTCGGCGACGCCGCTGCAGTATTATTTGCAGAACACGCTCCACGCCGGCGACGCCCAGTGGGGCCAGTGGAACGCCATCTTCGTCGTCTCCTTCATCCCGACCTTCCTGGTGTTCGGCCTGCTTTGCCGCAGGTTCCCCTTAAGAACCCTGCTGTGGTGGGGGACCCTGGTCGCCGTTCCGCAGTTCATTCCCCTGCTTTTCATCCACTCGGTGAACGGCGCCCTGCTCGCCGCGATTCCCATCGGCCTGATGGGCGGCGTCTCTTCGGCAGCCTATGTCGATTTGCTGTTCCGCTCCTGCCCCCGAGGACTGCAGGGAACGATCCTGATGATGTCCGTCGGGATCTACTGGATCGCCTCGCGGTTTGGCGATGTGCTGGGCACAAACCTCTATGATCATTACGGCGGCTTCACCGTCTGCGTCATCGCCATCACCGTGGTCTACGCCCTGATCCTGCCCATTCTGCTCCTGGTGCCCAAGCGCCTGATCGCCACCGCCGACGGCGACGCCCCGGAGGGCGGCTTCCAGTCGGTGTCTACGTTGGCGTGATCATCGGGGCGGCGGCTTCGCCGGCGGCGACCGCTTCCACCCCGTGGCCGGCCAAGGCCGTGGCCGCCGCCTCGCGCAGGGTTTCGAGGTTATGCTCATGTTTCCGCCGGTCGATCCGGTAGAGGCTGAGGGCCGCGATGGAGAGCAGGCTCATGGTGACGGTGATCGGCAGATAGATCAGCACCAGGTGGCGCATGAGCTCCGGGCTTACCGTCCCCTTCATGGCGTGGGCCGGAAAATGCACCATGGTCAGGAGCACGCCGGCAATGAAGGCGCCGATGCCGGTGGTGAACTTGGGCACCAGGCCGTTGGCGGCGTAGAGCAGGCCCTCCGAGCGCACCCCGGTCTTCACCGCCGCGTCCTCGACGACATCGGCCACCATCGAGCCGACGAGGATGAAGCCGACCACGGCCACCGTCGAGGTGACGATCCCATCGCCGATCAGGATCGGCATGATCCACGGCGATCCGTTGGGCGGCATCAGCCCGACCAGCCGCAGGAAAAGCGGGCCGGCCTCCGTCGCCACCGAAACCAGGAACAGACCGATCATCGCCGGCTTCTTGCCGAAGCGCCTGGCCAGCGGCGGGGCGAGGAAGACCGCGAGAATCGAGCCGACGGATCCCAGGGGCACGAGCAGGCCGAACTGGCTTGGATCGAGCGCCCAGAAGTGGGTGTAGAGATATATGCTCAGCCCGAGACGGATTCCGCCGCCGACCCCGCCCAGTATCCCCCCGGACATCAGGGCGATCAGCGAGGGATTGGTCAGGGTAAGGCGCATCTCGCGCAGGGTGACGCGCAGACTCTTGGTCTCGCGCCCCGGCTGCGGCAGGTAACGGATCTGGTTGTGGGTGCCCGTGGTCGAGACGATGATGGAGACGAACATCACCACCGACGCCAGCGCGGCCCAGTGGGCATAGCCCTCCCGATTGAGCACGCCCAGATGATTGTGGGCGCTGGTGCGCAGGAACACCAAATTGAGGATCAGGATGATCAGCGCGGCGCCGATGATGCCGAAAAACCACCGGAAACTCTGCAGGGTGGTTCGCCCATCGTAACTGGGGGTGAGCTCAGGCGTCAGGGCGTTGCTTGGAATCTCATAGAAGCTGACCGACACTCTCACCGCGATCATCAGCGCCAGGGTGAAGGCGATCAGGGCGCTTCCCGATAGATTGCGCGGAGCATTCCACAAGAGAAAGAAGAACCCTGCCGCCGGCACGGCCGAGGCGTACATGAACGGGTGACGCCGGCCCCATCGCGTGCGGACGCGGTCTGACCACTGGCCGATCAAGGGATCGATCACGGCGTCGGCCATCAGCGAGACCATGATCGCGGCGCCCACCACCAAGGCGGGGAGGCCGAGAACCTGATTGAGATAGATCTGCAGCACCGCGCCGGAAAGGCCGGCGAAGGCCACTCCATAGGCCACCGAGCCGGCGCCGTAGCTGAGCTTGGTTTGCAGGCGCAGGGGCGGCCTATGCAGGAATGGATCCAGGCTCATCTTTTCAAAATGTCCTCCCGCCGCGTTGGATTTCCTCCACTCGCGGCGGCCCACCGTGTGGGCAAAACGCGCCTCGCGCAATGGGTTTGCGCGCCCGCGGACCGGGCGTCGCGGATCGGCCGGCGATGAGCCGAGATGCAATGGGTGTTGTCAGACGGCGACGCTTTGGGTTTATGACGGCGCCATTCCCCCGCGACGCGATCGGAGCTCTTGAGCATGTCTCGCCTGAAATTTGGCGCCTTCCTGGCCCCGCACCATCCCATCGGCGAGCATCCGATGCTGCAGTTCCGAAGCGACATCGCCTTCGCCAAGCAGTTGGACGAACTAGGTTTCGACGAGTTCTGGTGCGGCGAACACCATTCCACCGGCTGGGAAATGATTGCCTCGCCGGAAATGTTCCTGGCCGCCGCCGGCGAGCACACCCACCGCATTCGCCTGGGCACCGGGGTGATCTCCCTGCCCTACCACCACCCGTTCAATGTCGCCCAGCGCATCGTCCAGCTCGACCACATGACCGGCGGGCGAGTGATCTTCGGCTCTGGCCCCGGCGCCCTTCCCTCCGACGCCTTCGTCCTGGGCATCGATCCCATGGT
>PMOM01000204.1 GCA_003161535.1 Caulobacteraceae bacterium
CAGGTCGGTGGTCATCCGGGACAACACTTCGCCGGTGCGGATGGTCAGGAAGAAGGCCTGATCAAGGTTCATCACATGGCCGTAGAGGGCGCCGCGCAGATCGGCGACGACCCGCTCTCCGAGCTTACTGATGAAATAGAAGCGTCCCGCCGTGGCGAGCGCGAGAATGGCCGCGACGGCGGCCAAGACCGCGAAATATCGCCCGATCAGGCTGGCGGAATGGGAAGCGATCCCACGGTCGGCCATCCAGCGCAAGGCGAAGGTAAGGCCCGTCGTGGCGGAGGTGGAGAGCAGCAAGAACACGCCGGCCAGCGCCGCGTCTCGCCAGTGCGCGCGCACGAATGGCGCGAGGCGCGAAAGCGGACTCAGATCGCGCCCGCGGGGTCTGTGTTCGATCTCAGCCGCCATGCTCGCGGCCAGCAGGGCCCCAGCGCCCGGCCGGCCGCTCACCTCCGCGTCCTTCATATTCGCCTGCAAGTTCACGCCTGGCGAGCCCGTCATTCAAATCTCGCCTTCGCCAGCCTTGCTTTCATGGGGCGCCGTCGTGTATAGCGCGGCGATCAGGAACCCGCCCATTCGGCGGGTTTTTCGCATCCCCTTGATGGAATAAAGTCGGTTTGAGCGAGCCATGAAGCAAGACATCCATCCCGACTACCACTTCATCACCGTGACGATGACGGACGGCACCAGCTATCAGACCCGGTCGACCTATGGCAAACCGGGCGCCAAGCTGAACCTCGACATCGATCCCAAGACTCATCCGGCGTGGACCGGAGGCAACCAGCACCTCATCGATCGCGGCGGCCGCGTGTCGCGCTTTACCGCCAAGTACGGCGGCTTCATGAAGAAGTAGGATCCTTCCTGCTTCCATCGAACGGCGGGTACTCGAGACGGGTCATCCGCGCGCCGCCTTAGGTCCGCCATGACCGTCCAGGCCCCATCGTCCGCCGTCGCAAGCCGAGACATCGCCCTGCGCATCGCCAGGACGTATCTCGCTCCACGATGGCCGGGTCTGGCGGTGTCGATCCTGTGCGCGGTTCTGTTCGCGGTGCTCTCCGGCCTGTTGCTCAATGTCCTGCAGCCGGCGGTGAACGATCTCATCGCCCACCCCAAGCCCAAGGCGTTGGCGCGGATTCCCTTGATCATCGTCGCGCTGGCGCTGGGTCGTGGCTTGGCTCAGGTCATCCAGGCCAATGTGGTCAATCGCATCGGCAACGGCATCGTGGGCGATGTGCAGGTAGAGCTCTTCCGCAAGCTGGTCAGGGCCGATCTGGCGCGTCTGCGCGCGTCGCACTCTGGCGGTTTCGTCTCATCGGTCTTGTATGACTCCGGTCTCATTCGCGAGGCGGCCACGAGCGGTTTGGTGAACTTCATCCAGCAGGGCCTGACCTTGGTGGCGGCCGGCGTGATCATGGCGGTCAAGGACTGGAAACTCGCTCTCTTCGTTCTTCTGGCCGCGCCGGTGGTGACCGCATTTCTGCGCCGCTATCTGCGTCGCGCCACCAAGGCGGCTAGCGGGGCCATGGAGGCCACCGGCGCCCTTTCCACCGCCATCATGGAAGGACTCGATGGCGTTCGGGTGGTGAAGATGGAGAATCGCGAGACCTATGAGGAGGCCCGCGTGGCCGCCGTGGTCGCCGAGCGGCAACGTCATCTGGTCAGCGGCGACAACGCCCGCGCGACGGCCGCCCCGGTCTCTGAAACCCTGATGATGATCGTGGTCGCCGCTGTCCTGGCCTATGAGGGCTGGCGGGCCAATGCCGGGCATGCCGACATTGGCGCCTTCGTAGCCTTCTTCGCCGCGCTGCTGATGGCCGGCCAGGCTCTGCGCCAAGTCTCCAACCTGCTGACCGTGCTCAGTCAAGGCGTCATCGCCGGCCGGCGATTATTCGGAGCCCTGGATGTGGAACCAGAGGTTCGCGACGTCCCCGCCGCCCCGCCGCTGCGTCCGCGCGAGGGCACGATTCGCTTTGAGCAGGTGCGTTTTTCCTACGACGCCGCCACGCCGGTGCTTAACGGCGTCGACATCGAGGCGCGGCGTGGCGAGATCGTCGCCCTGGTCGGACCATCCGGGGCCGGTAAAAGCACGGTCCTCAACCTCATTCCGCGCTTTTATGACATCACGTCCGGCGCCCTCACCATCGATGGCCAGGACGTGCGCGGCGTATCGCTGGCCTCCCTGCGCCGCCACATCGCCCTAGTGACTCAGGAGCCATTCCTCTTTGACGACACGATCGGCGCCAACATCGCCTACGGCAAGGCGGGTGCGAGCATCAAAGAGATCGAGACGGCGGCGCGGGCGGCGGCGGCGCACAGCTTCATCGCCACCCTGCCCGATGGGTACCAGACCCTTGTCGGCGAAGCCGGCGCTCGCCTGTCTGGCGGCCAGCGCCAGCGCATCGCCATCGCCCGGGCCTTCCTGAAAGACGCGCCAATTCTGCTGCTGGATGAAGCCACCAGCGCGCTGGATACGCAAAGCGAGGCTCAGGTGCGCTCCGCCCTCACCCGCCTGATGGCCGGACGGACCACCTTGATCATCGCCCACCGTCTCTCGACGGTGCGAAGCGCCAATCGCATCTATGTTCTCGACAAGGGAAAGGTCGTGGAGGTGGGCGCTCACGCGCACCTGATGCGCGCGGGAGGTCTCTACGCGCGACTGGCGCGGACGCAGGATCTGGCGCACCTGACCGAGGCGACCGAATGAAGCGCCTGCTGCGCTCAAGAATCGCGCAGAGCCTCCTGGCGTGGCTGGTGACGTTCTATGTGGAGATGGTAACCGCCACCCTGCGCTGGCGATTCGAGGGTCGCGCCCTGGCGGATGCCGCCATCTTATCGGGCGAGGGCGTGATCGGCCTGTTCTGGCACGGACGCATCGCCCACGCGATGGCTTGCCGCCGCATCATGCGGGACAAACCCCGCCGGGTAATGATCTCTCTGTCGCGGGATGGCGAGTTCATCGCCATGGCGGCTGCTCGCCTCGGCATTCCCACGATCCGTGGCTCCGCCGGGCGGCAGGAAGGAGCGTTGGCGAAGGGCGGCGCCGCGGCGTTCCGCGCGGCGGTCAAGACGATCGAAGGCGGCGGCGCGGTGCTGGTTACGCCCGACGGGCCGCGGGGCCCTCGCGAAACCATGCAGATCGGCGCGGTGAAGCTGGCGCGCGCCGGTCGATGCCCAGTGTTTCTGATGGGACTGGCCGCGCGTCCGGCGCTCCGTTTTGGCGGCTGGGACGGCGCGCGCATACCCCTGCCATTCTCCCGCGCCTGTCTGGTCATCGATGGCCCCCTGCGGACGCCGGCCGACGCGGATGGCGCCGCCATGGAGGCAACCCGGGCCGATTGGCAGCAGCGGATGACCCTCGCCCAGGCGCAGGCCGAAGCCCGTCTCGCGCGCGTCGACCGGCGATGACTTCGTCGCTCCCGCTGTCCCTGAAATTGTACGCATTGGCGGCGCGGGCGATGTCGCCTCTGGTCCCGGCATTGCTTGCGGCGCGCGCCCGTCGGGGCAAGGAAGATGGCGCCCGTTTGGGAGAGAGATTGGGACGCGCCAGCCAGCCCCGTCCGGCCGGGCGGCTCGCCTGGCTGCACGCGGTGAGCGTTGGCGAGAGCCTGTCGCTGCTGCCTCTTGTGGACCGCCTGCGCGCCGCGCGAAAGGACTTGGCCATTCTGGTCACCAGCGGCACCCGCGCCTCGGCGGAGGTCCTGGCGCGGCGCCTTCCCGCGGAGGTCATTCATCAATATGCGCCGGTGGATACGCCCGGCGCGGCGGCGAGATTCCTGGATCACTGGCGACCCGATCTAGCGATATTCGTGGAAAGCGAACTTTGGCCGAATCTGATTCTCGCGGCTAAGGCGCGGGGCGCCCGTCTGGCGTTGATTTCGGCCAGTCTTTCGCGGCGAAGCTATCAGTCCTGGCGCAAGGTTCCGATGGCCGCGCGGACCATCCTTGGCGCCTACGATCTTGTCCTGGCGCGCGACGCGGACTGCGCCACGCGCCTTGCGGCCCTTGGAGCGCGAGTCGGTGGTCTAGCCGACCTGAAGTTCGACGGCGCCGCGCCGCCAGTGGATGAAGCGACCTTGGCGGCGATAGGCTCGGCCCTGGATGGCCGACCGGTGCTTCTGGCCGCCAGCACGCATCCAGGTGAGGAGGGGCCGATCCTGCGCAGTTTCATTTCAGCGGCGGCTGGGCGAACGCCAAAACCGATACTCATCATCGCGCCGCGGCATCCCGAACGGGGTTCGGCGATTGAACAGCTCGCGTTGAGCAGGGGGCTTCACGCGGGCCGCCGCAGCGATGGGGCGGCGCCAAGGCACCTCGCCGTCTATATTGCCGATACCGTTGGCGAAATGGGGCTGTGGTACCGATTGGCGCGCCTCGCTCTGATAGGCGGCAGCCTTACGCGGGGGGTGGGCGGACACAATCCTCTCGAACCGGCCAGGTTGGGCTGCCCCTTCGTCGCCGGCGTCCATGTGGAGCGATGGCCGGTGTATGAAGAGCTTAGCCGCCTAGGAGGCACCCGTCTCCTGTCGGGTGCGGAGATCGGCGAGACTTTCCGGAGGGCTCTTGACCGGGCCGCGAACCACGCGGCGATGGCGAGAACGGCGTATGAGTTCGTCGCGGCGCGGGATGGTCAGTCGCAGGAAGCTGCGGCGCGTCTGATCGATCTGGCGGTATGGTGAAGCTCCCCACCCCCCGCTGGTGGTACGTGCGCGACCGGCGTCCGATGGCGGTGACGCGAACCCTGGTGACACCCTTGTCGTGGCTATGGGCCTGGGCGACCGCCCGCCGGCTGGCGCGCGGACGGCCTATCGATCCGGGCGTGGCAGTCGTTTGTGTGGGAAACCTCACCATGGGCGGCTCGGGAAAGACTCCGGTCGCCATGGCGCTTACGGGGCTTCTGGGCGCGGCGGGCCTCCGTCCGCACATACTGTGCCGCGGTCACGGTGGGCGCTTGACCGGCCCCCTGCGGGTGGACGCCATGGCGCACACAGCCGCGCAAGTCGGCGACGAAGCCTTGATGATGGCGGCGGAGGCGCCCGTGTGGGTCGCCAAAGACCGCGCCGCCGGCGCGCGCGCCGCCGCGGCGGCGGACGCCGGAATCATCGTCATGGACGACGGTCATCAAAGTCCGGCGGTGGCCAAAACGCTGTCACTGATCGTGGTCGACGGGGAAACACGTCTCGATGAATGGCCCTTCGGCGACGGCGCGGTATTTCC
>PMOM01000214.1:0-8867 GCA_003161535.1 Caulobacteraceae bacterium
TTGGCGATCAGGAAATTCATGTGCGAGGCCGCGACAATGTGCTGGTTCTTGTCCATCAACCGGCCCGGAGAGGGAATGCGGACAACGCGCAGGCGCCCGCCGCGCGCGTCGGTGGCGCCGGCCAGAGCCTCGGCCGCGCGGTCATAGGCCGCCGCGTTGGGGTCGTCGGTCCCGAAGGCGAGCGGACAGGCGACGACGCCCGGAGCCACAAAGCGCGCCAAGTTATCCACGTGGCCGTCGGTGTGATCGTTGACCAGCCCTTCGTCCAGCCAAAGCACCTTGCGCACGCCAAGCGCCTCGGCCAGGGCGGCCTCGGCGTCCGCCTCGCGCCAGCCGCGGTTGCGGTTGGGGTTGAGCAGGCACTGGCGGGTGGTCAGCACCGCGCCTTGGCCATCGTGATCCAGAGCCCCGCCCTCCAGAACAAAATCGTGGCGCAAGAGGCGCGCGCCGGACGCCGTTGCGATTTGCTCGACGACGCCGTCGTCTCCCTCCAGCCGATACTTGCCGCCCCAGCCGTTGAAGCAAAAGCCGGCCGCGTGGCCGGTTGCGGTGAAGATTGGACCGGTGTCGCGCAGCCAGACGTCGCCGAACCCCGCCGGTACGATGTCGATCTCCGCCGCGCCATCGACGAGAGTGGCCGCCGCCGCCAATGCGGCCTCGCCGCGGGCCATCAGTAAAACCCGCTCGCCTCCCGGGCCGGCCAAAGCCCGCGCCAGGTCGCCCACCTCCTTCTGCGCGGAGGTAAGATCGTCTTGCCAGAGATCGACGTGGCTGGGGAAGCCGAGCCAGACGGCGCGGTGCGGCGACCATTCGGCGGGAACCGGCCCTGTCATGATCAGAGCGCCAGAGTGAAGCGCGCCTCGGTCTTGGCCCGAACTTCATCGACCGTGACGCCGGCGCCCAGCTCGGTCAGGGTGACGCCGCCGCCCTTGCGATCAACCTCGAAGACGCCAAGATCAGTGATCAGCAGATCGACCACGCCGGCCCCGGTGAGCGGCAGGGTNNGGCAGGGTGCAGCGGGTCAAAAGCTTGGGCGCGCCGGACTTTTCCACGTGATCCATGACCACCACCACGCGACCCACGCCGGCGACCAGATCCATGGCTCCGCCCATGCCCTTGACCACCTTGCCGGGCACCATCCAGTTGGCGAGATCCCCGTCCTGGGAGACCTGCATGCCGCCCAGGATAGAGAGGGCGATGTGCCCGCCGCGGATCATGGCGAAGCTATCGGCGCTGGAGAAATAGGAGGAGGTTGCAAGCTCGGTGATGGTCTGTTTGCCCGCGTTAATGAGATCGGCGTCCGCCTCGCCCTCGAATGGAAAGGGACCCATGCCCAGCATGCCATTTTCACTCTGCAGGGTGACGGAGATTCCTGGCGGAATGTAGTTGGCCACCAGGGTCGGGATGCCGATGCCCAGATTGACGTAGAAGCCGTCCTTGAGCTCCCTGGCCGCGCGAGCCGCCATATCGTCCCGGCTCCAGGCCATCAGACCGCTTCCTTTTCAGGGCGGGCGCGCGTGGTCACCCGCTCGATGCGCTTTTCGAAGTGGGCGCCCTGGAAGATGCGATCGACGAAAATGCCCGGGGTGTGAATGGCGTCCTTGTCCAGGTCCCCGGCGGCCGCGAGAATCTCAACCTCCGCCACCGTCACCCGTCCGGCGGTGGCCATCATCGGATTGAAATTGCGGGCAGTCTTTCGATAGACAAGGTTTCCCTCCGCATCGCCCTTCCAGGCCTTGACGATGGCCAGATCGGCGATGAGGCCACGTTCCATGACATAGGTTTCGCCGTCGAAGTCGCGCAATTCCTTCCCGTCGGCGACCAGGGTGCCGACGCCGGTCTTGGTGAAAAACGCGGGGATGCCGGCCCCGCCGGCGCGGATGCGCTCGGCCAGGGTGCCTTGCGGATTGAACTCCAGCTCCAGCTTGCCCGATAGGTAGAGCTGCTCGAACAACTTGTTCTCGCCAACGTACGAACTGACCATCTTCCTGATCTGACCGCCTTCGAGCAGCAGGCCCAGGCCAAATCCGTCGATGCCGCAGTTGTTGGAAATCACCGTCAGGTCACTTGTTCGCGCGTCGCGTATGGCGCCGATCAGGTTCTCGGGGATGCCGCATAGCCCAAAACCGCCGGACATGATGGTCATGCCGTCCTGCAGGAGCCCGGCCAGAGCCTCCGCCGCGTCGCGATATATCTTCTGGACCATGCACTCTTCCCGCGGGGCCTTAAGGAGAAGGTGTCCTTAGGCCGTAAACCCCTCGGCTTTCAATCGGCGCGCGAGCCTCAGCCCAGAACGCAGTCCGCCANNACGGTGCGCCGGCGCACATAGGGACCGGGGTCCTCGGCCTTCCACTTCAAGGGGCTGGGCAGGATGGCCGCCAACCGATCCGCCTGCCCGGGCGACAGGCTGCGCGCGGTCTCGCCGAAATAATGTTCCGCCGCGGCCTCGACGCCATAGAGACCCGGGCCCAGTTCCACGGTGTTGAGATAGACCTCCATGATCCGCCGCTTGCCCCAGATCGCTTCGATCAGCACCGTGAACCAAGCCTCGGCGCCCTTGCGGATCCAAGACCGCGAGGGCCACAGAAAGACGTTCTTGGCGGTCTGCTGGCTGACCGTCGAGCCGCCGCGAATGCGGCTGGGGCGCGCCTCGTTATGACGCAACGCCCTGTTGATGGCGACCAGGTCAAATCCATGATGCGCGCAGAAGCGCGAGTCTTCGGAGGCGATCACCGCCCGTGTCATGGCCGGGGCGATGGCCGTGATCGGCGTCCAGCGATGGTTCAGACCTTGGCCCTGCATCAAGCGCTCGATCATCAAGATGGTGATCGGCGGCGGCGCGAAACGATAGATCGCCACCAGCAGGGGCGGCGCGACCAGCGCGAGGAGCAACACGCCAGCCAAAATGTTTCGCAGCCACCGCCCCATCCGGCCCGAACGATGCCGCGACCTGACCCTCGCCATCGCTTTCATCCCGTGGCGCGCCTTGCCTCTGCGGCGCGGAACACTAGGGTTGCGTCGGGCCGGCGGCGCGCGTCAAGCGGCATCGGCCACGGATACCGAGGCGGGTGGCAGGATGGTGAATGTCAGCGAGGCCGTCGCGCGGCGGATGTCGGTGCGCGCCTTTCGTCCGGACCCCGTGCCGGGATCGCTAGTCCGCGCCATCCTCGAAGCTGCTCAAGGCGCGCCGTCGGGGGGCAATCTGCAGCCCTGGCGAGTTTACGCCCTGTCGGGCCAGGCGCTCGTCGACTTCAAGGCGCTGGCGGCGTCGACCCCCATGCAAACGCCGCAATACGCGGTCTACCCCGAGAGCCTGTGGGAGCCGTTTCGCACCCGTCGCTATGAGTGCGGCGAGGATCTTTACGGCGCCATCGGCATCGGCCGCGACGACCGCCCGGCGCGTCTGCGGCAACTGGCCAGGAATGTGGAATTTTTCGGCGCGCCCGTTGGTCTGTTCTTCTGTCTCGACCGCAATCTGGGCCCGCCCCAGTGGGCCGACGTCGGCATGTACATGCAGTCGGTGATGCTCCTGGCCATCGAACATGGGCTGGACACCTGCGCCCAGGAGTTCTGGGCCAGATACCCCCAAACCGTCGCTGACTTTCTGGGCCTGCCTGAAGATCACATGGTGTTCAGCGGCATGGCGCTGGGCTACCGCGACGCTCGCCATCCCATCAACGCCTGGCGCACCCGCCGCGACCCCTTCAATGACTGGTGCGAGATGAGGGGATTTGAATGACCAGGATCGGCGAGCGGATCGCGCTGATGGTGGTCGATCTGCAGATTGGCATGATGGATGGAGTGAAATTCCCGCCCCTGGTGGAACATCAGGCCCTGCTCGCCAAGGCCAAGGCGCTGATCGCCTGGGCGCGCGGCTGCGGACATCTGGTGGTGTTCATCCGTCATGACGGCCAGAGCGCGGAGGCGTTGGCGCCGGGCGCGACGGGATGGCCCCTTCACCCGGCTCTGGGCCGCCGCGAGGATGAGCCGGTCTTTTCCAAGAGCGTCGGCGACGCCTTTTCCGAGTCCCAACTGGCCAGGTGGCTGCGAAGCCGCGGCGTCGAGCGACTTGTCCTGTTGGGCGCCCAGACCGATCAGTGCGTGCGCGAAACGGTCAACGGCGCCTTGGCCAACGGTTTTGCGGTTACGGTGGCGTCGGACGCTCACGGCACGTGGGACTGGGCGGGCGAGACGGCCGCCCAGATCATCAAGCGCCACAACGCCCTGTACGCCGCGGCGGGCGCCTTGGTGATGTCCACCGATGAGATTGCGGCGCGCCACTGAGGCGATCCTGCCCCGCGGCGTGCCTACGCCCCTGGATTCCTGGGCTTCTTGGCTTTCTTCTTTTTCTTCTTGGCGGGCTTGGCCTTCGCCACGCTCTTCGCCCGCTTGGCGTTGCCGGCCGGTGCGCGGTCCGCGGCGGCGGCGAGGGCGGCGAGGGTCTTCAGAAAGGTCTCGCGCTTCTTGGCGGTCAAAAGACCCAACAGCCGCTGATCGGCGCTGACCGCCGCCCCGGCGCCGGCCTGCAACGCGGCCCGTCCGGCGGGCGACAGCCGGACGGTATTGGCCCTTGCGTCGGTGACCGAACGTTCGCGCTCAAGAAGTCCCTTGGCCAGCATGCGCGCCACCAGATCGGCCAAGGTCGACCGATCAATGCCGGTGGCGCGGACCAGACCGTTCTGGGTCATGCCCTCGGTCTTGCCGGCGGCCGATAACACGGTGAACTGCCGCTGGGTAATCGCGGCCGGGCCGGCGGCTTCGGCGTGATAGTCAAGCGCCAACTGCAGCGCCCGGTGCAGCAGATGGGTCGCCGATCCGTTCAGCCCCTCGCGCGCGATCTTGCCCTTGCCCTTGGCCATGGCGTTTTCCTTACCCCCGACCCGATGGTCGCGCGAGCACTATTGGAGAGTTTCACGTCAGTTTGACGACAGACCCTCCGTGCACGGTTCCGGGTCTTCCAATGGCGTCTAGAAGCCGGAGTCGGGAGGCTCCGGCGGTCCGGGCGCCTCCGCGTCGCGATTGTGCTTAAGAAGAAACGGCGTCTGGGCCAAGGCGAAGACCACAGCCGCCACAAGAGCGGCGACCCGGAAGATCGCCCACGCCTCGGCGCTCAGCGTGCGACGAACGATCTCATTGGCGACCGCGCAGGCCCACCAGAACAGGCCGTAGCGAAGGGCCAGAGTGCGCCAGGCGGAATCAGATAGAGAAAAGGCGCCGCCGAGGATGACCTTGAGCGGATTTTTCTTTGCCGCCACGCCAACGAACAGCACCGCGCCCAGGACGCCGTCGACGATGGTCATCTTCATCTGCAGGATGTCGGCGCGGTGCAACATCAGGCTCAGCCCGCCGAACACCAGCGCCAGAGCCCCGGTCGCCGCCGGCAGAGGCGCGATGCGCCGCTCGACGACCAGATTGGCCGCCAGGGCCAGCGCCGCGCCGCCGACCAGGAACCAAGTGGCCAGCCGAAAATCCCGCGTCATCAACAGGACGATCAGAAAGATGATCGCGGGGGCGCCGTCCACGGCAAAGCGCAGCCACGGCGGCGAACGGGCCGGCTCAGCCACGACCCGCCGCCCCCAACCCGACGAGAGAGCGGGAAAAGGCGCGCGCGTCGAAGGGTTGCAAATCCTCGATCCCCTCGCCCACACCGATCAGTTTGATCGGAGAGTCGGAGGCCTGGGCCACCGGCACCAGAACGCCGCCGCGGGCGGTGCCGTCCAGCTTGGTCATCACGATGCCGGTGACGCCGATGGCGTTGCCGAACACGTTTTCCTGAGCCAGGGCGTTGCGGCCGACGGTGGCGTCGAGCACCAGCAGGACCTCGTGCGGGGCCGCCGGATCGATCTTGCGCAGAACCCGGATCATCTTGGTCAGCTCATCCATCAGTCCCTGCTTGTTCTGCAAGCGCCCGGCGGTATCAATCAGCAGCACGTCATGGCCTTCCGCCCTCGCCCGCTCAAGCCCATCGAACGCAAGACCGGCGGCGTCAGCGCCATCCGGCGCACGGATGAAGTCGGCCCCGGCCCGCCCCGACCAAATGGCGAGCTGCTCCACCGCCGCGGCGCGGAACGTGTCGCCGGCCGCCACCAGCACCTTGGCGCCCCCCGCGGTCAGGCCGGCGGCGATCTTGCCCAGGGTGGTGGTCTTACCCGAGCCGTTGACGCCAATGAACAGGACCACGAAAGGCCGCGGTCCAGACAGCGGATCAAAGCGCCCCTGGCGAGGGGTTAGTTCGGCGGCGATGGCTTCGGCCAGGGCCTCCTTGACCTCATCTTCCGTGGACGATCTGCCAAACCGCTGAACGCCGAAGGCCGCGGCAATGCGCGCCGCCGCATGCGGACCCAGATCGGCCTCGATCAGCATTTCCTCCAGGGCGTCGAGCTGTTCCTGGTCCAGGGGTTTGGCGACGAGAACCTGCGTCACCTGCCGCGTCATCTGTCTGGACGAGCGGGAAAGTCCCTCGGTGAGGCGCGACAGCCAGCCGCGTTTGGTGTCGATCAAGGCGGCCACACGGTGGTGTCGTGATCTGGAAGGCGCCGCGAACGGATGGAGACGAAATAGGTCGCGACCCTGGCAGCCTCCCGCGGCGAGCGGGCGGGCAAGGCTTCCAGTTCCGAAAGCCAGGGCAGGCGCGCGGTGAGGGGGTCGGCGGTCATGGCGCGGTCTCCCAAACATCCAAAAGGGCGCGACGGCGATCATGTCCGGCGACGATGCCGGTGATCAAGGTCCCGGGCCTGGGGGCGCCCTCGAAGCCGACCACCGTGAAATCCTCGGCGCGGGCGCGGCCGGGGCGCTCGACCAGGGCGAAGACGCGCCGTCCGATCTGGCGCTCCAGATGGCCGGCCAGGGCGATGTCACCGGCGGCGCGCAGTCGCGCGGCGCGTGCCTTGATCACCGAACGCGGAAGCTGCGGCATGCGCGCGGCCGGCGTTCCGGGGCGGGGGCTGTAGGGAAAGACGTGGAGGAAGGCGAGGCCGGCTTCCATTACAAAGTCGAGCGTATTTTCAAAGGCTTCGTCGGTTTCGGTGGGAAAGCCGGCGATGAGGTCGGCGCCGAAGGCCGTCTCCTGGCGCACCCGGCGAACGGCCNNTGCAGGGAGAGATGCAGGTGGGGCGCCAGGCGTGGCTCGCTCGCCAGGCAGGCCATCAGATCGGCGTCGATTTCGGCGGCGTCGACGGACGAGAGGCGCAAGCGGGCGAGGCGCGGAACGCCGTTGAGGATGCGCGCCACAAGCTGGCCGAGGGTCGGCGCGCCCGCCAGGTCGGCGCCCCAGCTGGTCAGGTCAACGCCCGTGAGCACCACTTCGCCATGGCCGGCGCGCACCGCCGCTTGCACCCGCTCCACCACCGCCTCGGCCGGGACGGATCGCGAATTTCCCCGGCCGAAGGGAATGACGCAGAAGGTGCAGCGATGATCGCATCCATTCTGGATTTCCACATAGGCCCTGGCGCGTTCGGAATGGCCGCTGCCCCAATGGCCCGAGGCGGCGTCCACGGCCATGATATCGCCGACCCGCACGCGCACGCCGGTATCGAACAGGCCGCCCGCGCCCCGCTTCTCGGCGTTGCCGAGCACAAGATCCACCTCGTTCATGGCCGCGAAGGCGGCCGGATCGATCTGGGCCGCGCAGCCGGTGACGATCAGGCGCGCGCTCGGCCGCTCGCGCCGAACCCTTCGGATGGCTTGGCGCGCCTGGCGCACCGCCTCGGCGGTTACCGCGCAGGTATTGAACACCACCGCCCCGGTCACTCCGTCCGTCGCCGCCCGCTCAGCGATGGCCTGGGATTCGCAGGCGTTCAGCCGACAGCCGAAGGTGATCACCTCCACGGGCGGCGAGGGAGGGAGCGAACCGTCCACGCTCAGCCCTTCCCAGCCAAGGGCGCCGTCGCGCGCGGGCCCCGGCTCACGCCACGGCCTCCATCGCCGGCAGGCGGCCGGTGAATTCCACGGCGGTCGGTCCGGTCATCAAAATATGGTCGTCGTCCTGCCGCCACTCGATGAGAAGCTCGCCGCCGTCCAGTTCGAGCGTCGCCGCGCGCCCGGTCAGTCCGCGGCGATGGGCGGCGACCAGGGCCGCGCAGGCGCCGGTGCCGCAAGCCCGGGTGAGACCGGCCCCGCGCTCCCACACCTTCAGGCGAATTCGGTCCGGCGCCAGAATCTGCGCGAATCCGACATTCACCCTCTCAGGGAACAGCCAATGATTCTCGATGGCCGCGCCGGCCTCGGAGACGGGCGCGGCGCCAACGTCGGGCACGAAGAAAACCACATGGGGATTGCCCATGGAGACGCAGCCCGGCGCGGTCATCCTCGGATCGAGGCGCAGCCGAATCTCCCGCGTGTCCATCTCCCAGGCCAGGGGAATGTCGCGCCAGTCCAGGCCCGGAGCGCCCATGTCGACGGTGACGGCATCGCCGCTGGCGCGGCGCGCCTCGAGCAGGCGCGCGGCGGTCTGGATACGAACCTCGTCGCGACCGGTGGCTTGCATGATCAGCCAGGCCACGCAGCGCTCGGCGTTGCCGCAGCGTTCAACCTCACCACCGTCGGCGTTCCAGATGCGCATCAAGGCGTCGGCCCCGCTCGACGGCGCCAGGGCGATGAGCTGGTCGCAGCCCACCCCACGGGCGCGGTCGGCGATGGCCCGCACTTGCCCCGGCGACGGCGCGAACGGTTCCGGTCCGGCCAGGGCGACGACGAAGTCGTTGCCGAGCCCGTTCATCTTGACGAAGGCATGACCCATGCGCCGCAGATATAGCGGGCCGGCGCGGGATTCATACCTTAGGGATTGGCAGGGTGGCTCACGGCCTCCTGGCGGTCCAGGCGTGGCCTTCCTCGGCGACGATGGCCACCAGATTTCCCATGGCCAGATT
>PMOM01000214.1:8911-9159 GCA_003161535.1 Caulobacteraceae bacterium
GGGCCGGCCGGGTCGGCGTTCACGTGGATGGCCAGATAGTTGAACGTGGGCGTGGAAACACATCGCGCGGTGAGCATTCCAGGCACACTGACAAACGGCGTGGTCACGGTCTTGCCCGCCGCCCATGGCCTGGGTGTCTGCGCCTGGGGCGTGATGGCGGTGGCGCGGGCGGTCAAGTAGCTGTGCAATTCCCCCTCGCCGCCAGCGAGGTTGGCGGGATTGACGCAGGCGGCGGCCAGATTGTCCCC
>PMOM01000187.1:0-869 GCA_003161535.1 Caulobacteraceae bacterium
TTCGGCGGCACCAACGCCTCGGTCGTGTTCAAGCGGGCTCCGTGACCAGGCGGCCACGGCCGCGACGCGCGCGCGCTGGGGCAAGGGCGCGCCAGACGCGGCGACTTGCAGGGCTTTCGATCGCCGGTCTGGCCGTGATGTTGATCGCCGCCGCCGTTTGGAGCTTCGCGGCGCCAGGCCCCGCCGCCTCTCGAGGCGCTTCCACCACGGTTGTGCTGCCGCCAGGCGCCGGAATAGTGAAAATCGCCGACTTGCTGGCCCGCTCCGGGGTGATCCGATGGCGCGGCGCTTTCATCGTCGCCGCCGAACTTACCGGTGCGGCTCCGCGGCTGAAGGCGGGTGAATACGCCTTTCGGTCTCATGCCTCCCTGGAAGGGGTCCTCGGCGTCATCCAAGATGGCTGGGTGGTTCACCACTTCATCACCATTCCGGAAGGGCTGACGTCGCGGGCCGCGGCTGACATCTTGGCCCACGCTGACTATCTGACCGGGCCCGCCCCCGCCGCACCGGAGGGATCCCTTTTGCCCGAAACCTATGAGGCCCGACGCGGCGAATCTCGCGCCGCGGTGACTCGGCGGATGATGATGGCGCAGGCGGCGCTGTTGGCCGCTCTGTGGCGTGGGCGCGCGGCGAATCTCCTCTATCGAACGCCTCAGGAGGCGGTGACCCTGGCATCCGTGGTCGAGAAGGAGACCGCCAAGGCCGGCGAACGGGCGCACATCGCGGCGGTGTTCCTCAATCGCCTGAAGAGTGGCATGCGCCTGGAAAGCGATCCGACCGTGATCTACGGACTCACGGGCGGCAGTGCCCTAGGCCACGGCCTGCGGGTCTCCGAGCTCGCCTCCCCGACGCCTTACAACACCTACCTG
>PMOM01000187.1:974-2725 GCA_003161535.1 Caulobacteraceae bacterium
CTGCGAAACGTCGCCAAATGGCGCGCCATCCAGCGGGCGCGGCTGTCAGCCAAGGTGATGCCATGAGCCTTTGGAACAGGGCCGGGCCATCCAGCCGCGAAGGAGTCATGGCGCATTGGCCGTGCACGGTTGAAGTGCTCTCCGTAGACAGCCTAAAGCTCGAGGGTCGGCTTTGCGATTCGCCCCGGGGATTATGGACGTGAAAGGTCGCCGAATGCCGAGTGAGCCCAAATTCGCGCCAGGACGCGCGCGGCGGGGAATGCTGCTGGTCATCTCCAGCCCCTCGGGCGCGGGCAAGACCACGCTCGCGCGCCGACTCCTCGGTGACAACGCCAACCTGACCCTGTCGATTTCGGCCACCACTCGCGCCCCCCGCGCCGGCGAGCGGGACGGGCGCGAATACCACTTTGTCGCGCCGGCCGTCTTCGAAGCCATGGCCGGCCGGGGCGAATTTCTGGAGTGGGCGGAGGTTCATGAACACCGCTACGGCAGCCCGCGCGCGAGCATCGACGCCCTGCTCGACCACGGCCGGGACGTGCTCTTTGACATCGACTGGCAGGGCGCGGGCGCCATCCACCAGAGCGCCCCGGCTGATACGGTGCGGGTGTTTGTCCTGCCGCCGTCGATGGCTGACCTCGCCGAGCGCTTGCATACGCGCGCCCAGGACTCCAAGGACGTCATCGCCCGGCGCCTCGGCCGCGCCAAGGGCGAGATCGCCAAATGGTCGCAATACGACTACGTGATTCTCAATGACGTTTTCGATCGCGCCTATGCGGAACTGCAAGCCATCTACCGCGCCGAGGGTCTCAAACGCGTTCGCAACCGCTGGATCGAACCCTTCGTGCGCGATCTGCTGGATCAATCGCTCGACGACTGACCGCGCCGGGATGCGCCCGAGGCGTCTCGCGCCAGCAAAGCCTCGGCTAGGGCCAGAAAGCCGGCCACCGGCACGCTCTGGGCGCGCGCATCCGGATCGATCCCGGCGGCGAGGCACAGGCTGGCGCCGCCCAGCTCGCGCAGGGCCGAGCGCAACATCTTGCGACGCTGCCCAAACCCGTGGCGCGCCACACTCTGCAGGGCGCCGATCATCGCCTCGCTGGGCCTTTCGGGGCGGGCGATGAGTTCGACCACCGCCGAGTGGACCTTGGGGGGCGGGGTGAAGGCCCTGGCGGGAAGATCGAGCATGATCCGGCTCTCGCACAGAGCCTGCGCCAGCACCGCCAACCGGCCGTAGTCCCGGCCGCCCACCGGCGCGGTGATGCGCCCGGCGACTTCCTTCTGGAACATCAGCGTCATGGTGGGGGGGCGAAACGGCCCCGTGAGCCATTTGACCAGCAAGGGTGTGCCGACGTTGTAAGGCAGGTTGGCGACGACGTGCGCTGGCCGGCCCGGCGCGTGCACGCTCAGGATCGCCAACTCGTTCACCTCAAGGGCGTCCCCCTCGATGACGGTGAGCCGTCCAGGCGCGAGTTTGGCCAGATCGTCGAGGATGGGCAGGAAACGGGCATCCTTTTCCACCGCGATCACCCGCGCTCCAGCTTCCAGCAAGGCTTGGGTGAGGCCGCCAGGCCCGGGGCCGACCTCGATCACCGTTTCCCCCGCCAGCGGACCGGCGAGCCGGGCGATCTTGCGGCAGATATTGAGATCGAGAAGGAAGTGCTGGCCGAAGTGTTTCTTGGCGGCGAGGCCGGCGGCGCTGAGGCTTTTGCGAAGGGGCGGCAAGTCGTCCACGGTCATCAAGGCGGCATGGC
>PMOM01000187.1:2744-5583 GCA_003161535.1 Caulobacteraceae bacterium
CCGACGCCGTGGTCGGGAGAGGTGCGCACGATGGCCAGGCCGAGCGTGACGTTCACGCCGCCCCAGAAGTCGAGCATCTTGACCGGAATCAGCGCCTGATCGTGGTACATGCAAAGCGCCGCGTCGTACCGATCGCGGGCCTCGGCGTGAAAAAGACTATCGGCGGGATGCGGTCCGCTGGCCTCGATCCCCAATTCGCGCAGGGCGGCCACGGCCGGCGCGATGATCGCCTGTTCCTCGCCTCCCAGAGCGCCGTCTTCGCCGGCGTGCGGATTGACGCCGCTCACCGCCAGGCGTGGACGGGGAACCGCGAAATCCCGTTGCAAGGCTTGGGCGGTCACGGCGCCGGCGTTGACGATCTTATCGATGGTCAGAAGGCCAGGGACCCGCGCCAGGGGTTCATGAATGGTGGCCAGACTGACCCGTAGGCCATCGGCGACAAGCATCATCACCGGTCCGCGCGGCATCTCCAGATCCGTGCAAGGGACCAGTTCGCCGAGGAACTCGGTGTGACCCGGGAAGGTGAAGCCGGCGGCGTAGAGCGGCGCCTTGGCGATCGGGGCGGTGACCAGAGCCGACGCCTGACGCGAAAGGACCAGTCCAGCGGCCGTTTCGATCCAGCGGATTACCGCTCGGGCGGAGGCCGGTGAGGGTTGGCCGGCCACCACTTCGGCCGCCAGCGGGATGTCGAGCACGGGAACGGCCTCGCCAAACACCGCCGCCGCCTGCGCCGGTCCAGCGACGCGGCGCACGGCTGCGTCGCCGCCGCCGGCCGCTGATCGCAAGGCGCGCGCATCGCCGACGACCATGAAAGTCGGGCCGCTCCGACGCAACGCCCGCCAGGCCTTGACGATGATTTCAGGGCCAATTCCGGCCGGTTCGCCCAGGCTGAGCGCGATGGGTGCGCCCGTCACTGGCATCGCCCAATCACCGGGTTTCTATGGTCGCCGAGTTGTGAAGATCCCGCAGCTGGCGTTTGGCGATCATGGAGAGTTCCTCGCCGTACAATCGGCTCTGGATCTGATCGTGGGTCATCATTTGGGCGCCGCCCTTATGCTTGTTGCATACCGCGATCAGGTGCAGGCCCACTTCGGTGCGAATGGGCGCTGAAACCTGCCCGACCGCCAGGGTCTCGGCCGCTTCGCGGAAGGCTGGGGCCAGATCCTTGGTTTCGGCTTCGCCCAGATCTCCGGAGACGACGCCATCTACCTTGGCCGCTTCGGCGGAGAGATTGTCACAGCCATTGAGCTTGGGACGCAGCGCTTCGAGCGTGGCCTGGGCGGCGGCCACCTGGGCCGCGGTGGCGTCCTTGGGCAGGGCGATGGCGGCCTGTTTCAGATTGACCACATTGGCCGAGGCGCCCGCCCGGCGATCCTTCAGATAGATGATGTACACGCCGTCCTTGACCGGGATGGGCGCGGAAAGCTGGCCGGCGCGCAGGTTCTCAAGCGCTTGGTCCACCTCGGGGGCCATCTCTCCGGTCGAAATCCATCCCACGTCGCCGCCGTTGGCGGCCGATGGAGAGTTCGAGAACTGTCTCGCCACGGCGGCGAAGGGCGCCCCCTTTTGGATTTGGCCGATCAGTTGCGTGGCGCCTTGTTCGGCGGCCGGCATGCCGCCCACGCGAGCGGCGTCGATGAAGACTTCGCTGATCTGATACTGCGGCTTGCCCGCCTCCGCTTCGAGGCGCTTCTCGAAGGCCCTTATCTGGTCTTCGCCGATGGCCAGGCGCTGCCCGTAGCGGCCGCGAATCCACCCACGCCAGCTGATCTCGGCGCGAAGTTGGTCGCGAAACGTCTGGGCTCCGACGCCCTGGGCGGCGAGGTTGGCGAGGAGTTGAGAGGCGCTGGTGTTGTTGCTGCGCGCGATGTCGGCCAGTTCGTCGTCAACTTCAGAGTCCGAGGCGACCAGGTCGAATTTCTGCGTCTTGCCTTGCGCCTTAAGCTCCTGCATCTCCAACCGCTCGTCGACCAGGGACCTCACCGCCTCGCGCTGAATCTCGGGAAGGTTTGCATCGGTGGGCTGGATTCCGGATGTCACGATGAGCAGTCGCATTCGCTGGATGATGTCATAGGTCGAGATCAGATCGTCGTTCACCGTGACGACCACGCTTTCGGACAGGCCCTCGGGCGCGGCGGCGGGCGCCGAGGCCGGAGCCTCGCCCGCGGCGGTCGATGGCGCGCTATCGGGCGGAGGTGCTGGCGCGGCCGTCGTCTGGGCGGCGGCGGGCGCCGCCCCAAGTACGATTGTCATACAAGCAACCGCGCCGCCCGCGCCCGCGGAGCCCGCGATTTTACCAAGCCAGCGCATCACATTCCCTAAAAGCTTGAGAGTGGTTGGCGACCTTCGAGTGGGCGCCAGAACCGTAAGTTTAGCGGCTGTAACCTGAATTGCCCAATGTGGCGAGCGTTAGGCGCAACACGACCGAAGTGGACGGCCCAAGGGTGCCATTGAAGGTCTCATCGTGCCGATAGAGCACCTCCACGCGAACGCAGTCATCGCGATAGACCACTCCCAGATCGCGTCTCAGCCAGGCGCCATTGTCCACGATGCCATAGGCGGTCACGCCCCAATGCTTGGTGACGAAGGCCTCGCCGTGGACGTCCAGGCTGCGCAACTTGGCCCCCGTGGGGGATTGGGCTTCCTGAAGGTAGCTGACATAGCCGGCTATCCTGCCCGTATTGAACGCCGCGCCGGTCTCGAGTCGATTGATCGCGAAGGTGTTCGAATCGAGTCTGAGACGGGAAAATACGCGCACGCCGGCGATGGGAGTCACGTCGGCGCCGAAGATGTAGTCCGAAAGGGCGGTCTCCAGCCCGGTGCGCACGGGGATCGCCGG
>PMOM01000139.1 GCA_003161535.1 Caulobacteraceae bacterium
GACTTTCGCGGTCTCAAACCGACGAGTTTCGACGGCCGGGGCAACTTCGCCATGGGCCTCAAGGAACATCTGGTGTTTCCGGAAATCAACTACGACGAGATCGATCAGGTCTGGGGCATGGATATCATCGTCTGCACCACCGCCAGGACCGACGCGGAAGCCCGCGCGCTTCTGACCGAATTCCAATTTCCGTTCACCACCCAATAGCTTGGTGAAGAAAGAATCCTAAAGACCATGGCCAAGAAGAGCGCCGTCAATCGAAACGAAAGAGTCCGCAAGCTGGTCAAGCAGTTCGCGCCCCAGCGCAAGGCGTTGAAGGACACCGCCGAGAACGAGGCGCTGTCTCTGGAGGAGCGCTTCGCCGCGCGGCTCAAGCTCGCCGCCCTGCCGCGCAATTCGGCGCCCGGCCGGATCCGCAATCGCTGCCTGCTGACGGGGCGGCCGCGGGCATTTTACCGCAAGATGAAAATGAGCCGCATCGCGCTTCGCGAACTGGGCTCGGCCGGGCTGATCCCCGGCCTCGTCAAGTCGAGCTGGTGAGGAGGGTTTAGAGATGGTCAATGACCCCATCGGCGACATGATCGCCCGTATCCGCAACGCCGCCATGCGTAAGCGCGCCAAGCTCACCACCCCGGCCTCGCGCATGCGCGAGCGCGTTCTGGGCGTGCTGCAGTCGGAAGGCTACATCCGCGGCTTCGTGCTGGTGCAGAACCCCGGCGCGTTCCCGCAATTCGAGGTCGAGTTGAAGTACTTCGATGGCGAACCGGTGATCGCCGAGATCGCCCGGGTCTCCAAACCCGGCCGCCGGGTCTATTCGGGGGTCGGCGACCTCAAGCCGGTAAAGAACGGCCTGGGCATCTCCATCCTTTCGACTCCCAAAGGCGTCATGTCCGACACCGCCGCGCGCAATGCCAATGTCGGCGGCGAAGTACTCTGTCAGGTCTATTGAGATGTCCCGTATCGGAAAGAAAGGTATCGCCATTCCCGCCGGGGTCACCGTCACCCTGGAGGGCCAGTGCGTGACCGTGAAAAGCGCCAAGGGCGAACTTTCCTGGACGGTCAGCGACGATATCGTCCTCAAGAACGAGAACGGCGAGATTTCCTTCGCGCCAAAGGACGAGTCGACTCGCGCCCGGGCCATGTGGGGACTTTCGCGCACTCTGGTGAACAACATGGTCGTTGGTGTCACCGAAGGCTATCAGCAAACCCTTGAACTGGTGGGCGTGGGCTATCGCGCGGCCATGAAGGGCCGGGCGCTCTCGATGCAGCTAGGCTTTTCCCACGAGGTAGACGTCCCGGCCCCTGACGGCATCACCTTCGCCGTGCCCCGGCCCGTGGAGATCAGGATCGCCGGCATCGACAAGCAGCTGGTGGGTGAAACCGCCGCGCGTATCCGCAAGATTCGACCCCCCGAACCCTACAAGGGCAAGGGCGTGCGCTATGCCGGCGAGCGGGTTCGCCGCAAGGAAGGCAAGAAGAAGTAGATCATGGCGCTCTCATCCCTTCGCATCGGCAAGCAGCGCACGCGGCGCGTGCGACGGCGCCTCAAGTCTCTGGCGGGCGGGCGCCCGCGCCTGTCGGTGTTCCGCTCGGCCAAGAACATCTACGCCCAGATCATCGACGATCAGCGCGGCGTCACCCTGGCGGCCGCGTCCTCCCTGGAGGGCGCCAAAGGCGCCAAGGGGGCCGACGTCAAGGCCGCCGCCAAGGTCGGCGAGATGGTCGCCAAGCGAGCCCTCGACAAGGGCCTCAAGGAAGTCGTCTTCGATCGAGGCGGCTACATGTACCATGGGCGCATCAAGGCGCTCGCCGACGCGGCCCGGGTCGCCGGTCTGAACTTCTAGGGAAGAGCAAAGCATGGCCCGTGGCGAACAACAGCGCGGCGGCGGCGATCGCCGCGACCGCAACCGCAACAAGCCCGAGGAGCGTGGTGAAGGCGACATCGTCGAAAAGCTGGTGCACATCAATCGCGTCGCCGCCACGGTGAAGGGCGGCCGACGGTTCTCCTTCGCCGCCTTGATGGTGGTGGGCGATCAAAAAGGCCGCGTGGGCTTTGGCCACGGCAAGGCCCGCGAAGTCCCCGAAGCCATTCGCAAGGCCACCGAAGAGGCCAAGAAGACAATGATCCGCGTTCCCCTGCGTGAATCACGCACCCTGCACCACGATGGTCAGGGCCGCTGGGGCGCCGGCAAGATCATGATGCGTGCGGCTCCCCCGGGCACCGGGGTGATCGCCGGCGGACCCATGCGCGCCATCCTGGAGACCCTGGGTGTGCAGGACGTGGTCGCCAAGTCGGTAGGCTCGTCCAACCCCTACAATATGATCCGCGCCACATTCGAGGCCCTCAAGGTGCAGGCATCGCCGCGCCAGGTGGCGGCCAAGCGTGGCAAGAAGGTCGGCGACATCATCGAGCGGCGCTCGGACGGCGCCGGCGACACCGCGGACGCTTGAGGAGCACATTGATGGCCAAGTTAACCGTCCGTCAGACCGCCAGCCCGATTCGGCGCAAGGCCGACCAGCGCGCCACTCTGGTGGGCCTGAGGCTCAATCGCATCGGCCGCACCGCGGTCCTCGACGATACGCCCGCCGTCCGCGGCATGATCGCCAAGGTCGCTCACATGGTCGAGGTGCTCGGTTAGGGGAGTCGCCAAGCCGGGCAATCCCTCATCTTCCACCCTTGGTGGGCCTTCCCTCCGCCGATGGGAGAGGAAAAAAACAGCCGAGTCGGACACTTGGTCCGGCGACTTATCTCTTAAAGGAGAGGCGCAAGTGACTAAACTCAATGAACTATCGCCCAGGGAGGGCTCGACCAAGGAGCGCATGCGCGTGGGGCGGGGACCAGGCTCGGGCAAGGGCAAGACCGCCGGTCGCGGCGTCAAGGGACAGAAGGCCCGCTCCGGCGTCGCCGTCGCCGGCTTCGAAGGCGGCCAGATGCCGCTGCACATGCGCATGCCCAAGCGCGGCTTCAACAATCCGTTCCGCATGCGTCTGGCCGAGGTGAACTTCTGGCGTCTGGAGCAGGCCATCGCGACCGGCAAGCTGGACGCCAAGAAGCCCATTGACGGCTCCGCTCTGGTGGCGGCCGGCATTCTTCGGCGACAGCTGGATGGGGTGAAGCTGCTCGGCAAGGGCGGTCTGACCTCCAAGCTCGACATCACCGTTCACGCCGCCTCCGCCTCGGCCAAGGCGGCGGTGGAGAAAGCCGGCGGCAAGCTCACCCTCACCAAACCGCCGGCGGCCGCTTCGAAGGTCAAGAAGGTCAAGCCTGAAAAGACCAAGGCCAAGGCGTCGCAAGCCGACGAGCCGCAATCGGCTGAGCCGGAATCGGAAGCGCCGCCGGCGTAACAAAAGTCCCGCGCGAGGTTTGAAGTCTCGCGTCGGCGCCGCTAGCGTCCTATCTGAGCACCGACGCATCCTGCTTTCGAGGTATTGAATGGCTTCGGCCGCCGAGCAACTCGCCGCCAACATGAACTTCGGCGCCTTCCAGAAGGCGACGGAGCTTCACAAGCGCATCTGGTTCACCCTCATCGCCATGGTGATCTACCGGCTGGGGACCTTCATCCCCATTCCCGGAATCAACGCCGGGGCGTTCAAGCACGCCTTCGAGGGTCAGGCCGGCGGCATCCTTGGCATGTTCAACATGTTCTCCGGGGGCGCGGTCTCGCGAATGGCGATCTTCGCCCTCAACGTCATGCCCTACATCTCCGCCTCGATCATCGTGCAACTCTTGGGAACCACCTATCCGCCCTGGGAAAAACTGCGCAAGGAAGGCGGCGAGGCGGGGCGCAAGCAGCTCAACCANNCTTCTGGCCGTGTTCCAGTCGTTCGGGATCGGCGTCGGCCTCTCCGGCAGCCCCGGCATCGTCGATCATCCAGGGGTGTTCTTCATCGCCTCGACCATGGTCACGCTCACTGGCGGCACCATGTTCCTGATGTGGCTGGGCGAGCAGATCACCGCCCGCGGCATCGGCAACGGCGTCTCGCTGATCATCTTCGCCGGCATCGTGGCGCGGCTGCCGGTGGGCCTGTGGAACCTGCTCCAGGAGGCGCGCCTGGACCCGTCCAAGAGCATGCTGATCTTCGCCTATCTGGCGCTGGCCGCCGTGGTCATCCTGTTCATCGTGTTCATGGAGCGCGCGCAGCGACGG
>PMOM01000014.1 GCA_003161535.1 Caulobacteraceae bacterium
CGCGTGGTGTCATTGCCGCCGACGATGAGCAGGATCAGATTGCCCAGATATTCCATCGGCTCCATGTTCCGCGTCGCGTCGGCGTGCGCCATCATCGAGACCAGATCGGAGCCCGGCTCGGCGTTCACCCGCTCGTTCCACAGCGTGGTGAAATAGGCGGCGCACTCCATCAGTTCGGCCTGGCGCGCCTCCTCCGATTCGATCACCCCCGACTCCACCGACGCGGTCGCCACGTCCGACCACCGGGTCAGCTTTCGCCGCTCTTCCCAGGGGAAGTCGAACAGAATGGCCAGCATCTGGGTGGTCAGCTCGATGGAGACCCGGTCGACCCAGTCGAAAGTCTCGCCGATCGGCAGGGAGTCAAATATCTCGCGAGCGCGTTCACGGATCACGCCCTCAAGCTGGGCCAGATTGTGCGGCGAGACGATGGGGCTGACCACTTTGCGTTGAGCGTCGTGCTTGGGCGGATCCATGGCGATGAACATCGGCAGCTGGAAGTCTTCGCGCGCGTCGGCGATGGTGATGCCGCCCTCCGACGAGAACACCTTGTGATCGATGTCCACGGTCATGATGTCGGCATACTTGGTCACCGACCAGTAGGGACCGTGCTCGCTCTCGGGGCAGTAGTGGACCGGCGCCTCGGCGCGCAGCCGCTCGAAGAACGGCCACATGGTGTTGTTCTGAAATCGCTCGCCCAGACTCATGTCCAGGTGATCGAGGTCGATGGCGTAAGCCTCCGCCCTGGCGTTTTTCAGACTGTCGCCCGCGCCGTCGGCCATCGTCCGCTCTCCCATGGTTCAGGCTCGAACCTAGGCGCGCGGCGCGCCGGCGGCAAAGGATTTCAGGGGATCAGGAGCACCCGCCCCACGGCTTGGCGGCTCTCGATGTAGGCGTGGGCTTCGGCCGCTTTCGAAAGCGGGAACGTCCTGTCGATGACCACCGTCAGTTCCCCCCGCGCCGCCTCGTCGATCAGCCGCTGAATGTTGTCATGCACCCGGTCAGTGGCGATCTCCGCCCCCAGGAAGACGCCGGTGAGGGACCGATTGCCGCCCATCAGCGAGGAGACGTCCACCTGCATGGGTTCTCGTCCCGCGGCCCCGACCATCGACACCCGACCTCGGTAGGCCAGGGACAGGATGGAGCTTTGCAAGGTCGGCCCGCCGACCGAGTCCACGACCAGATCGACACCCTTGTTGTCGGTCAGCCGCATGACGGCTTTCACAACGTCGTCGTTTCTGTAGTTGACGCCGTGATCCAGACCGAGCGGCTTGAGACGCTCCAGCCGAGCATCGCTGGAAGCGGTGGCCAGCACCGTCGCCCCCGCGCGCTTGGCCAGCTGGATGGCCGCCACGCCGACGCCGCTGGCGCCGGCTTGAATGAGCACGGTTTCGCCGGCCTTCAGGCGACCAAAGGCGAACAGGCAATCATCGGCGGTGCCGAAGGTGACCGGCATCACGGAGGCCTGGCCGATGTCGAAGCCGCCCGGCACGACCCAGGCGTTGCGGGCGGGAACGGCGCGCAGTTCGGCGTGGGAGCCGTAGGCGGCCGTGGTGGCGACCTTCTGGCCGACTCGAAGATTGGCGACTTCCGCGCCGACCTCGATGATCTCCCCCGCCGCCTGATAACCGACGATGTGCGGGCGACCGGCCAGCGCGCCGCGCCAGCGATTGAGGGTGTCGCCGCCTTCTATGCTGACGGCTTCCACCCGGATAACCACGCCTTTGGGATGGCAGGTGGGATCGGCGACGTCCTCATACTTCAGGACCTCGGGACCGCCATTTTCGTAATAGACCGCCGCCTTCATGAGTCCGTCTCCTCCGGCAAACCTTATCCGGGCAGAGTGACCCATCGGTCGACGATCGCAATGAAATATCGCATACGCCGTCGCGGTCCGTGGGCGGGACGGCTCAAATCAGCAATATCCCGCTCTAAGCCCAAGAGCGGCCGAGGCTTGCGCTCGGCCGCTCCCGAGATTCCTGGACTCAGCGGGGGAAGGCGATCCACACGCCATTACGGTAGTAGCCGTGGTCGTCAGTCTGATCCGACCGCCAGCGATAGCCGTGAACGTGCGCGGCCCGCCACGCATCATCGTGATACATGATGCGCAGGTTGTTCGGATAGCCGGTGTAGTGGTCCTTAACGGTCCAGCATTCGTGGTAGCGATTGCACACCACGGCCGCCGAAGCCGCCGAGACGCTGGCCGCCAGGGCGGCGGCGGCCACGGTCGTGATCAGCGCGCCTTTCAGGAGCGCGGATTTCATTCCAGTCATTGTCTTCTCCTCTGGATACCCCCGTCACTTGGAAAAACGGCCAAGCTCGGCGGGGGTTCCCGCGCAGGCTTGCGCGCGGGCCCGGTCAGGACCAGGGGCGGACTGCCTCTATCCGACCACCTCGCCGCGATCTTTCGGCCGCGGAAAGATCGGCGCCATGCGCCAGATAACGGCCGGACCGAAGAGCTGATTCTTCAGAGCGCCGGCCACGTGCAGAACAAACAGGACCACCGTGGCCCAGACCAGGATCGTCGTGTGTGTCAGCTGCAGGGGATGACTGACCTGATGGCGCAGCGCATGGGAAAAGCCGCCCATGAACGGCACATGCGGCCAGGCGAACAGGCCCCAGAACATGATCGGCGGCTTGCGCATCGAGGCCAGCGCCCAGCCGGTGAATGGAATGCCGATGATCAAAACATAGAAGAGCGCGTGACTGATCCTGGCCACCGTGCGCTCCCAGGCCGGGATCTCGATCGGCAGGGGAGGAACCGGGGTCGCTAGCCGTACGCCCAGCCGGACGAGGCTCAGCACCAGTATGGTGAGACCAATCGACATGTGGATGTGCAGGGCCGCGGTCTGGGCTGGCGAATGGTCGGGCATGGCCCCCAGCCACCACCAGGCATAGCCAATCTGGAAGAGGATCAGGGCGGCGATCAACCAATGCAGGCTGATCGCTGTGATGCCGTATCGGCCACTCGGCGCCGTCATGGGCGGTTCTCCAGGGGTCATGAGGACGAAGTGCGAGCTTTTGTCCCACTTGTCGTTCTGCCGCCAGTCCAAATTTCGGAGTTTGCCGGAGCCCGGCCAACATCGGGCCCGTCGATCGAACGTGCGATGATCGCCGACCGGCGTGGCGGTGACGGAGGGATTCGAA
>PMOM01000058.1 GCA_003161535.1 Caulobacteraceae bacterium
GCCAAGGCTCCCGATTTTTCGGCCCAAGCCTCGCAGGCCGGCAAGCAATTTGGCTTCAAGCTCTCCAGCGCCCTGAGGAAAGGCCCCGTCGTCCTCTATTTCTTCCCCGCCGCCTTCACCACCGGCTGCACCATCGAAGCCCATGAATTCGCCGACGCGTCGGCCGACTACAAAAGGCTCGGCGCCACCCTGATTGGCGTCACCGCCGGCAACATCGACCGCCTGACGGAATTTTCAGTGAGCGAGTGCCGCTCGAAGTTCCCTGTCGCGGCCGATCCCAATGCAACCATCGCCAAGAGCTATGACTCCACTCTGGCTGTCCATCCGGGCTACTCGGACCGCACCTCCTACGTCATCGCGCCCAATGGAAGGGTGATCTTCGCCTATTCGAACCTGAAACCCGACGAGCATGTCTCGAGAACCTTGGATGCCCTGAGGGCCTATCGCGCCTCGCACCCGCTCTAGCGGCCAAGGACCAAGCATTCCCAAATTCAATCGCCCCTACGAGCTTTTGGCGATCGGAGGTTGCTCAAGTTTGGTGCAGTCAATTGCATGGCATAGACGATCGGCCATGATACGGAGCAACTCCGGTTTCATGTCTTCAGTCAAGTTCTTGGCAACCGACGCGATAGCGGGCTGTTTGGCGACAATCGAACGGCCTATCGGGCTTTCATAAAATGTTACGGCCGCTTCCAATTCTTCCTCCGTTAGAACACGCGCGACTTCCACCGCCATACGTTCCCGAAACTTGGGGAGCCAGTCCGCAATGGCGCTATCGATCGCTTGAGTGATTGCGGCTTTCTTTTCGGGCGTCACGTCCGGGAATCGGTCGAATGCCAATTTGAGGAAAGGTGGCATGAGAGCGCTCATCATCCGGTTCACAGTGTCGTCGTAGTGAACGGCGACAAAGTAGCGCTTCACGAGTTCGATTGTATGGGCCGAAGGCTCTCTCTGATTGGCGGCTCCGACCGATGCGGGCGTCGCCGAGGGCTGGGCGGCGGTCGTCATGCCTGACAGGCAAGATGCAACCACGAACGCCAAGCCGAAAATGACGCGTTTCATGAACATTGCCCTCGCCCGCGCCGCGCGGCGCGGGCCATCCTCGCAGGCGCATCAACCGCCCGCAAGCAAGCGAGTGACCGCAGGTCGATCAGCGGCCGCGTGGAACGCTCGCCGTAGCCAGGACTGTAGGCTCGTAGAGCGAGCGAGCTTCATCGCGCTCCACCACCGCCGCCCATCTATGCGAGCGCGCCAGCCACATTGACAGCCGCTCAGCGCTGGCGGGTTTCGACTGGCGGATGACGGCAAGGGTCGCGGCGAGGTCAAGATCCGCGACCACCAGGCTCTGGCGCGTAGGCCGCAATGCCGGATCGCCGTAGCGTTCGGCGATATCCCCCAGGCGCGACCGCGCCGCCTGGACCATGAGGAGGGCCGCCGCGGCATCCCCCCGCGCCAGGGCCCCCTGCGCTGCAAGTACGGCGCGGCGGGCGTCGTCGATGTCGCTTTCGACCCGGACCGGCTCGAGTCTTCGCGGTGAACAGGCGGCCGGGCTTAGAGCGCGAACATAGGCGGCCAGGCCCGCAAGGACGGCGGGCGGCGGCTCGGCGCCGTCGAACTCCTCGGTGACCAGGCCATGGATGAAGCGCTTCAGCGCCGGCGAGCCTGGCGCCTGGGAAATCCTAAGGGCTGACTTGGGGCCGCCGAGGTCGGGAATGGGTCTTGGGTCATCGACGTGATCGCCGCGATGGGAGCTGAACACGAATGAGGTGACATCCGCCGTTCCGGGCGCGCCGGAAAGCCCCGGAAAATCGAAGTCCGGGTTGGTGCGTCCGTTGCGATGGCATGTCTCGCAGGCGACTCCGGCCCGGGCCGCCTGGCCGCCGAGGAGCAGGGGTGTGCGGAAGGCCGCGCGGCCAAGTTCGACACTGTAGGCGGTGGCGCGATCCCGAGGGATGGTCAGGCATTCGACCGGCCGACGCGTCAAAATGCGCGAGGCATCCGCTCCCGGCGCGAGCCAGCGCATCGCGCGCAGCGGCAAGGGCGCGGTCGCCGCGGCGCCCAGCGACGCCGCGGCGGCAATGGCGATCAGGAGGCCGGATCGCCGCCGTGATCGATCCAACGCCTCAGATCCTCCGCCTCGACGCAGCCGAAGGCGCACTGGCCATCCAGTTTGGCCAGCATGGCCCGCGCTCCGCTCATGTCACCGCGGATCACCTTGAGTTCGCCGTAGTATTCGGTGGCTCCGCGGTGCGCCGGCGCGACGGCCAGCGCCGCCTTGTAATAGCCCTCGGCCCGGTCGAGTTGGCCCAGCTTGCGCCACGCATAGCCTTGATAGGTGAGGATATCTGGATGCGGGCCGAACACGGCCTCGGCCTCGTCCAGAGCGGCTAGCGCCTCGACGAACCGATGTTCGTTGATCAAGCTCACCGCGCGCACATAGGCAACATCCCCGGCGGCAGTGGACGCCAGGCTGGCAGGCGCGCCCAGCGAGGCGCTGCCGGCGCCCGGGGAGGCCAAGGCCTGTTCCACCGCGACGATGGCCGCCTTGAGATTGGCGGCGTCGGCGCAGGTGTCATTGCAGGCCGCCGCACGGCTCTTGAGGGCGGCAAGCTCCGCGCTGGCCTTGTCATTCTGTTTCAGCCTGGCCAGGGCGACAGCGTATTCGCGTCTGGAATCGATGGAGGTGGAATCGACCTTCAAGGACCTCTCGAACGCATGCGCCGCGCCCTTGGCGTCGTTCGCGCCGACCCTGGCCATGCCCAGCATATACCAGCCGTGGGCTTCGCGAGGCTCCGCCTCGGTGACGTGCTCAAAATTGCGGGCGGCTTCCTTGAACTTGCCGGCCTGATAAGACGTCATGCCGTCGCGGTATTCCTGCACCGGATCGAACTGCGGCGCCGAAATGCTTGGCATCTGCCCGCCACCGGCGCTCCCGCCCATGCCGCCGCCGGAGGCCAGCGCCGCCATCGGCGCGGCGCAGGTCGCCAGCCCGCACAGCACCGCCAGGCCCGTCGCCTTGGGTGTCATGGTCGTCCCTCCCTATGGTCAACGGTGCGCAATATGATCCTTTCCGGACCCAGCTTGCAAGGCGATCGATGCCCCCGCACTTGCGCGCAACGGCGTTTGCGCGTAACCGAGCCGGCTTCGCAAGGAGAGCGGTCTTTAACGCGGATCGTCAAAGGATCGGGAGCCTCCCGGCCGCCGCGACATTAGAACCATCGCCTCGATGCGCGCTTTCCGAGCGCTCGAGACGCCGCCTCCCAGCCGGAACAAGGACGTCATGCCCTCTTACGAGCACGTGCTGATCGCACGGCAAGATATCTCGCCGGCTCAGGCCGAGACTCTCAACGAAGAACTCAAAGCCCTCATCGAATCCCTCGGCGGCCACATTGCCAAGATCGAGTACTGGGGCCTGCGCAATCTCACCTATCGCATCAAGAAGAACCGCAAGGGGCACTATTCGCTGCTGGCCATCGACGCCCCGGCGGCGGCGGTCAAGGAGATGGAGCGGCAGATCTCGATCAACGAGGACGTCCTGCGGTTCCTCACCGTGCGGGTCGAAACCCTCGATCTGGAGCTTTCGCCCGTGCTCGCCCGCCGCGACCGCGAGCGCGAGCGCCGCTTCGACGAAGTCCCCGCTTAAGCCCCCAGCCGAGCACCTTTAGATGACCGAAGAAACCACCATTCCAGACGCGCCCTCCAACGGCGGCGGCCGGCGCAATTTCATGCGGCGACGCAAGGTGTGCCCGTTTTCCGGAGCGGGAGCTCCGAAGATTGACTACAAGGATGTCAAGCTCCTGCAGCGCTACAT
>PMOM01000196.1 GCA_003161535.1 Caulobacteraceae bacterium
GCCATCATCTTCGAGGCTTCGCCGTGGGCCGGATCGGCGAAATCGATCTGCAGGTTGTTCTTGACCTTGGAATGGGGGCTGGAGAGCCGCCCGTCGGCGAACCGCGCGCTGCCAGCGATATGCCGCAGCCGATCCAGTTCGGGAGGCGTCAACACATCGGGTAGTTCCAAGAACATTTGGTCACCTCGGAATTTTAAGAGGCATTTTAGCGGCCATTTCTCACGGCGCGCTACCGGATTCACACATCGAGAGTTTAGCGCCGAGCGGCCTTGCGCCCCTACCCGGGCACGACGTCGAAGGCGATGGTCAAGCGGGGCGCCTCGCCGCTGAACGCCACCGTGCCGTGCCACATGTAGGACGGGAACAACACCAGCAGCCCCGGCCTGGGCTTGACGAACCACTCCGCTTCCAGGGGCGGCGCGGTGGCTACGCCAGGTTCGCCGAATTTCAGCCAGCCCTGATGACCCTCTTCGACCGCCGCCGGCAGGGCGACGTAGAATGCGGACGAGAGCCAGCCCTTGGCGTGGGTGTGATTGGCGTGGAAGCCGTCGGGCCGCAGCCTCACCGACCAGGCGCCGTTGAACCGGTATGCGCCCGTCGATCGCCGGCGCAGGGGGTCGTCGCCCACGCCGAGGCCAGCGATGTGGCGGCGGATCGGCGCGTCGATGGCCTGGAAAAACGCGCGCACCACCGGATCGGTGGACAGGACGAGATCCTGCTGCGTCTGGGAGCCGTGGCGCAGGGACTGGCCGACGGGGTGGGTGCGAAATGGATGCAGGCGCGCCAGAGCGGCGGCGAGGTCCTCCAGGAAGGCCTCGAGCGAGTCCCATCCGGCGGGCGGGTCGATCTGGTATTGGCCGACGAACCGATCGTAGTCGTAGAGGGCCTTGTAGCGGTCATCACCCATCAGCCGCCACGCCGTCGCCAGCAGGGCCAGGCCATATTGGTCCGTGGGCCGTGGCTTGAGGAAGGCCTCGGCCGCGGCGGCCGCTTCGTCGGCCCGGCCGGCCGCGAGATTGGCCTGGGCCAGGGCCGCCAGCACCGCTTCATGCTCGGGCGCCGCCGCGAAGGCCCGCCGCGCGTGGTCCAGAGCCCGCGCCGGGTCGAAAGTGGCCGCGATCTGAGCGGCCGGCACATGGATCAGCGGCTGCTCCGGGTTTCGCGTCAGCGCTTCGCCAAGCACGCCATAGGCGCCTTCAAGGTCGCCGGCGAACTCCAAGAGCTTCGCCTTCTTGAGGCTGAGGGCGGCGTCCCCCTGCCGGCTGGCCAAGGCGCCGTCGAGCGTCGCGCACGCCAAGGCGACGTCCTCGGTGCGCATCCAGATCAGCGCCGCGAGGTCGCCATGAGCATCGGCGTAGTCTGGGCGCCGGCGCAGAGCCTGGCGATAGGCGTCCTGCGCCTCGTCGAACCGCTCCTGTCCCTGCAGCGCCCGGGCGTGGACGAGCCAGGTTTCCGGCGCGTCGAGGCCTTTGGCGAAGGCGCGCCGCGTCGCTGTTTCGCTGGCCGCGAAATGCTGAGCATCCCCCATGGCGCCGGCGAGGTTGTGCTCGGCCACGGCGCTCTTGGGCCACGCCCGGGCCGCCTGGGCGTAGATGGCGATCGCCGCTTCCAGGCGCTCGGCGCCCTTCAGCGCTTCGGCGTAGGTCGTCATGACCATCAGATCGGCGCCGCCGCGCTCGACGATGGGGGCGAGCAGGGCGATGGCGTCGGTCGCGCGCCCTTGGCTCATCAGCCGCTCGGCCGCCTGGGCGGGGTTCATGTTGGCGTCGGAAGGCATGGGCGGGTCGGTTGGTGGTGAATTTCCAAAACTTCTAGCATGGATGAGACTGGGCGCTCGCCGCACGCTTGGTTGTCGCGCCGCCGCCGGCATTGGGCTAAGTCCCAACCAGCGATTGCCATCGCGGAGATCGTAGAGCCATGACCGTGAAGGACGCTTCCGCAGCGGAACGTGTGGCCGAGCAAGCGCGCCAGGCGCTGCAAAGGCGCGATCCGCGCGGCGCTCTGGACACCCTTTCCCAACTTGAGACGTGTGACCTCACGCCCGCCCTCCTGATGGACAAGGCGCTCGCCCTGCGCATGCTGGGCGATCTGCCGGCCGCCTTGCAGGCGCTCGAGGCGGCCCTGACGCTCGATCCCTACGATTTTCTGGCTTTGCTCTCCAAGGCGGCCCTCGTGGAAACGACGTCCGGATGGAAGGCGGCCGCGCCGATCTACAAAAACGCTCTGGCCATCGCGCCGGCGGACGGCGACCTGGCCGAGAGCCTGCGGGCGCCGGTGCGGCGGGCGAGGGAGGTGGTCGAACAGTTCGCCGAGGCTCTGAACGCTCATCTGCGCCAAAGCGTGCAAGCCCTGCGCCAGCGGTATGCGGAAGAATCCCTGGAGCGCTTCGACGAGAGCCTGGAGATTTTCAGCGGAAAGGCCCATCCCTGGCCGCAACAGCCCCTGCTCCTGCACTATCCGAGACTGCCGGCGATTCCCTTCCATCCGCGTACAGACTTTCCCTGGCTTGGCGACCTGGAGGCGGCGACGCCGATCATCCAGGAGGAGCTGAAAGGCGCTCTTGCCGATGATGGCGATGCCTTCGCCCCTTACATCGCCTATCCGCCCGGCGCACCGGTCAATCAGTGGGGCCAGCTCAATCATTCGCGGCTGTGGAGTTCCTACTTCCTGTGGAAAGACGGGGAGCGGCAGGACAAGGCATGCGCTCGCTGCCCGCGCACCGCCGCGCTTCTCGAAAGCCTGCCCCTGGCGCGCCAGAGCGGCTTCGCGCCGACGGCGATGTTTTCGGCGCTTGAGGCGCGCACGCGCATTCCCGCCCACACCGGTTCGGCCAACACCCGGCTGATTGTCCACCTGCCCCTGGTGCTGCCCGGCCCGGCGCGCTTCCGCGTCGGCGCGGAGACCCGCGAGTGGCGCATGGGCGAGGCCTGGGTCTTCGACGACACCATAGAGCACGAGGCGTGGAACGACGCCGACGCCTTGCGCGTGATCCTGATCCTGGATGTGTGGAACCCGCTCCTCAGCGTGGCCGAGCGCGAACTGATCAGCGCCATGATGGCGGCGAAGAATGCGTTTCAGACGGATGGCTAATCCGGCGCTGAGACAGGAGAGAAGGTGAATGGCGGCCATTGACGATCAGCGCATTCAGCACCTTGTGGAGTCGGCGGCCTACGCCTTCGCCAATGGGCGGGCCCATGACGGCGATCGCCTTCTGCGCCAGGCCGAGACGGAGGCGCCCGAACATCCCCTGGTGCTCAATGAAATCGCCAGGCGGCGCCTTCTGGCCGGCGATGCGGCCGGCGCCCGGGAGGTTCTCGACCAGGCGGTGAAGGCCGACCCCGCCAACCCGGCCCTGTGGCTGCATCTCGCCGCCGCCTTGCGCAGCCTGGGGAGCGCCGACGAAGAGCGGACCGCGCTCGACAAGGTTCTGGAGATCGAACCCAACCACGTCCGAGGGCTGCTTCAGGCCGCTTCGCTCTATGAGATCCAGGGCGATCCGCGCACGGCGGCGGCGACCTACCGCCGGGCTCTGAAGCTGATCCCGCCGGGGCTCGACATCCCGGCGGAAATGCGCCCGGTCCTGGAGCACGCCACCCAAGCCGTCGAGGCCAACAACCTCGCCCTCGAAGCCTTCCTGGAAAAGCGGCTCAAGAAACTGCGCGCGCGTTACGCCGGCGAGCCGCTGGGCCGTTTTGATCGGTCGCTCGCCACCCTTCTGCAGAAGCGGCGCGTTTATCGGCCCCAACCGACCTTCATGTATGTCCCGCAATTGCCGGCCATCGAGTTCTACGAGCATGGCGATTTCCCCTGGCTCGAATCCATCGAGGCGGCCACCGATGACATTCGCGCCGAACTCCGCGGTGTTCTGGCCGATGGGCCGGCGGCGCTCGATCCCTATATCTCGGTTGGCCAGGGGACGCCGGACGGCGGCTGGCGGGAGCTTAACAATTCACGTCGATGGGGGGTCTTTTACCTCTGGCGCGAAGGCGTCGCGCGGCCGGAAAATATCGCCCGCTGCCCGCGCACCGTGGCGGCCCTCGAGGCGTGGCCCAGGTGCGAGCTGCCAGGCTGCGCGCCGACGGCGATGTTCTCCATCCTCGACGCCAAGACGCGTATCCCCGCGCACACCGGCGTCAACAACGCGCGGCTCGTCGTCCATCTGCCTCTGATTGTCCCGCCGGGCTGCGGGTTTCGCGTGGGGGCCGAGACACGCGAGTGGCGGCCGGGCGAGGCCTTTGTCTTTGACGACACCATCGAGCACGAGGCGTGGAACGACAGCGACGATGCCCGCGCCGTGCTGATCTTCGACATCTGGAATCCCTATCTGACCCTCGCCGAGCGCGACATGGTCTGCGCCCTCACCTCCGGGGTTGGCGAGTTCTACGGCGCGCTGCCGGAGTATATTTAGGGGGTTCGGCGGGAAGGGTTCAGGCGACCGGGCGACCGCCTTGCGCCCCCTCCGTCACGCGGCGAGAAAGAGCCGCGCGCCACCTCCCCCGCAAGCGGGGCAGGATTGAAGAAGGTGCAGTCTCTCTATTCCTCCCCTGCAAAGCGGGGGAGGGGGAGAAGGTGAAGTGGTGGAGGGGGCGCGGGGCTGCCTTACTCCGCCTCGTAGCCGAAGCGTTCGACCCACGGCTGCAACGTGGGCAGCACCGGGGCCATTTGAGCCTCGTAGCGCCGCCATTGGCCGATGCCTTCGGCGCTCAGGCCGCGGGCGAGCTGTGCGCCGCTGGGCGTGGCGATGGCGCGGTCTTGCACCCGCGCGGCGAGGTTTCCCATAGCCGGCGTCCACCCCAAGCCAAGGAAGGCGCAGATCAGCCTCACCTGTGGCTCGAATTCGGCCACCAGGGCCTCGTGGCGCACCACCTGTTGATTGAGACCCAGGACGGTCTCGGCGCGCGCGGCCAGTTCCATCGTCGCCGCATAGAGCTTGGCCGCGCCATCCAGGGTGAGCAGCGGGTAGGTGTGGGGACTGATCTGGAATCGGCGCCGCCAGCAGCTCAACACCACGTCCCTGGGGTCTCGCCGCGAGAAGAGGATCCTGGCGTGGGGAAACAGTTTGGCGATCAGCGGCAGCTTCAGGGTGTTGAAGGGGTGTTTGTCGACGAACACCGGGCGGGCCAGCGTCGCCCCGGCCTCCCGCGCTCGGCGCCAATAGGCCGCTCGATAAGGCGCCAGGGCGGCGTCGTCGGCGCCAGCCAGTTGGTCGAGGCCGGCGGGCCCCTTCATGAAGGCGATGACCCCGTCGGCCAGGGTGTCTCTCTCTTCGAGACCTTCGACATCGGGATGGCCGGCCAGGACCTGTTCGACAAGCGTGGTTCCCGATCGCGGAAAGCCGAGCAGGAAGACGTGCGTGGGGGCCCCTTCGCTCGCTGGCGCCGCGCGGCCGGCCCAGGCGCTTCCAACGGATTTGGCGCCGCCAAGCCACTCGGCGACCCAGCGGGCGACATCCAGCGGGCTCTGGCCGGCGGCGAATCGGGGCGCGTAGAGGCGCGCAAGGGCCTCGTTGGAGGCGTCATAGGCTTCGAAAGCCTCAGGGACCCGGTCTTGCGCGTCCAGAACGTCGGCGAGAAGCCCGGTGGCCAGGGCGCGTTCAAGCGGCGAGGGGCGCGGGTCGGCCAGCAGGCCGCGAAGGCTCGCCTCGGCATCGCTTGCGGCGCCTTGCGCCAGGTCGGCGGCGGCTAGGCTCATGACGGAGTCGGGATGGTTTGGCTCGGCGCGCAACACCTCGCTGGCAAGATGGCGGGCGGCGGCATGGTCACCCCGGCGGCTGGCGATGGCCGCGAGCCCGGCTTGGGCGGCCAGGTGGCCCGGCTGAAGTTCCAGGGCGCGATGGTAGCTCGCCTCGGCCTCCGCCAGCCGCCCCACGCCGGAAAGGGCGGTGGCGCGATTGCCGTGGGCGGCCGCGATGGCGGGGTTGGCGGTCAGCACCGCGTCGAACCGGGCCAGGGCTTCGTCGAAACGCTCAAGGCCAACGGCTCCCAGTCCAAGCGCGTTGAGCACGCCTAGATCGTCCGGCGCCAGCTCCAGCGCCCGCGCGAGCCGCGCCTGAGCCTCTTCCAGCCGGCCCTGGTTCTCCAGGCCGATGGCGGCGAGGTTGAGGAGCATGGGATGTTCAAGGCCGCCGGCCAGGGCTTCATCGGCCATGGCGATGGCGCGCGGCAGATCGCCGGCCCCGGCTCGTTCCTGGATTGCTCGCAGTGTCGCCTTGTCGGCTTGAAGATCGCGGGGCGCGGCGGTGACGGCCGTGCGGCCGACCGACAGCTTCACGACATAGGGATCGGACGGTGTCATGGATGCGCGCCGAGGCTACAGGGCCGCCTTGATGAGGGCAATCGGGTGTTGGCCAACGGCGGGTAGCTGCCGTGCGCCCCCTCCGTCACGCGGCGAGAGAGAGCCGCGCGGAAGGTCTCCCCCGCAAGCGGGGCAGGATTGAAGAATGTACAGGCAATTCTATTCCTCCCTTGCGCCTCTTCGCGGGGGAGGTGGCGCGGCGCGTTTGTTTGCGCCGTGACGGAGGGGGCGCAAGGCGGCTGCGCCGACCTCGAAGAAAAGAGGGCCATCGACGGACCCTCAAAAGAAAGGGGGCGGCGGATTTCTCCGCCGCCCCCAAGGATGTTTTGGAATTGCCTTGGACTAGAAGTCCGCGGTCACTCCCATGAACATGTAGCGGCCCAGGGTGTCGTAAACCTGCGCGAAGGTGTTGCCGCTGCAGATGCCGACCGGGCAGGCCGACGAACCGACCAGGGGCGGATCCTTGTCGAAGATGTTGTTGACGCCGAAGCGCAGCCGCACCAGGTCGTGGATCTTCACCGAACCGGAGAGGTCGAAGTAGTTGACCGAGCTTATACGAGCGTCTGTCGGCGCCGCCGGGCCGCACCCTGAAAGCTGCGGATCGGACGAGTTGCAGTCGTTGGTGACGCCGTCGAAGTGACGCCATTGGCCCGAGATGTTGAACCCGTGCCACGGCGTGTTCCAGGTCAGGCGCGCCTTCCAGCGCCACTTCGGATTCGGCGTGCCGCAGGTGGCCCCGTAGAAGCCCTCGCAGTTGTAGGCCGGCAAACCAGGCAGGGGTGAGGTCGACAGGCTGATCAGGTCGGTGGCGACACCGTTGAACGCCAGGCTGCCGTGATCGCCCATGCCCATCTGGGACAGGTTGATGCGGTAGTTGACCTCGAAGTCGATACCCTTGGTCTGCAGGTAGCCGGTGTTGAAGGTGGTGTCCTGCACAAAGCCGTTCGGCGACAGCCACAGAGAGCCGAAGCCGCCCGAGGCGACAGACTGGGAGGTGTCCCTATGCACCAGGCTACAGAAGAAGGGATTGGCGGTCTGCACGCAGGTGTTGAGGATCAGGTTGGCCCCGATGCCGCCGATGAAGCCGTTCACCTTGATGTTGAAGTAATCGACCGAGACGCTCAGCCCGGGGACCATCCGAGGCTGGACGACGGCGCCGACCGAGAAGGTGTTGCCGACTTCGGGTTTCAGGTTCGGGTTGCCGCCGGTGAGGCCGTTGTACTGGTTCGCCGGGTTGGCCTGAATGGAGAGAACCTGGGCCTGGGTATAGTTGAACGCCGTCATGCACTTGGCGACGTTGGGGGCGCCCGCCGCCAGGCCGGCGCAGGGGTCCTGCGTGCCGTCCAGAACGACGTTCTGCGGAGCGTACAGCTCAACGACGTTGGCCGCCCGGGCCGCGCGCTGGTAGCTGGCGCGGAAGCGGATGCCGTCGATGGGCTCGAAGTTGCCGGCCAGCTTGTAGGTGCTGGTCTGTTGGCCGGTGGAATATTGCGAGTAGCGATAGCCGCCCTCGAAATCGAGCAGCTTGATGAACGGCGCATCCTCGACCAGCGGTACGCGAATCTCGGCGAACAGTTCGTTGACGTTATAGCTGTTGTTCACCGGCAGCGCGGCGGCGCCGTTACCGTCGACCAGTCCGTTCTGGGACAGGAAGTCGGCTTGCGTGTCCAGATGTTCGGAGCGGGTCTCGGCGCCGAAGTTGATCCCCACGCCCTCGGTCGACCAGGGGCTCTTGAGGCCGTAGCCGCCAAGCTTGCCGGTGACGTTGACGTTGGCGAGCTGTTCGCCAAGGTTGCCGGTGGCCAGGCTGACCGCCGAAAGATAGTTGAGCGCCGCCTGGGTGACGCCGCCGGTCTGGAACAGATTGATCGGCACGCATTTGGTGTCGGAGCCGTTGACCACCGAGTCGCAGGTCGGCACGCCGTTCACATTATGCACCAGCAGAGCGTTCTGCTCACGTGTGGTGACGAAGTTGCCGGTCTGGCTGCTGTTCACGGTCGTGCGGCCGTACTGCAGATAGGCGTCGTAGGACCAGACATCGTTCAGGTCGCCCTTCAGGCCGACGACGTAGCGCTGTTGGACGTGCTCAAGGTTGGTCTGGCGGTTGCCGCCTTCGACGTCCCGACGGCGGATGATGGTGCTGATGACCGTTCCGTTGGCGATCTGTGCCGGGGTGCAGAGCGTGGCCGCCAGCGCCGGGTCCGAATTGGCCAGGGTGGCGTCGAGGAAGGGGTTATTGCAGTTGATCTGGCGGACGCCGGCGAAGTAGCCGCCCGGCGCGATCTGCGCCGTCGACCTGTCGTCCATGAACATCAGGTCGGTATAGGCGGTCAGCCAGGGCTGGATTTCATAGTGCGCGAAGGAGCCTATGGAGAACCGCTCGTCGGGACGTTGGTAATAGTTGGTCGGGCCGAAGTTGTAGACGTCCGTGACGCTGTTCGCCGCTCGGAAGCTGTTGCCGGTCACGGGATTGACGATCAGGCCGCCGATGCGGGTCGGGAAGGTGGTGCTCGAACCGCTGCAGGTGTAGTCGGCGCCCGAACCAAGGGTGCATTCGCTGTAGTCGCGCTGGCCCTGAAGCACCGGATCGACCTTGCGATAGCTGGCGTAGGCGGTGACATTGCCCTTGTTATCCGGCGCGTTGGCCCCGATGGAAATGGTGACGTCCTTGGCCAGGCCGTCCTCGACGTGGGTCGGGGGGAGATTGAATTCGAATGGGTTGGCCGAAGTCGCCCGCTCGGCGTTGACGATGCCGTCGATGTGGCTGTCGCCGTTGGTGTGGACATATTCGCTGACCTGGGCATCGATGCGGATGCCTTCCATGTCCCTGCGCATGATGAAGTTGACCACGCCGGCCATGGCGTCCGAACCATAGACCGCCGAGGCGCCGCCGGTGAGCACGTCCACGCGCTCGATCAGGGACGCCGGGATGAAGTTAAGGTCGGCGCAGATGACGCCCGGGTCGCCTGGCATCAGGCGCTTGCCGTCGATCAGCACCAGGGTGCGGCCGCATCCCAGGCCGCGCAAGTCGACGGTCGCCGTGCCCGACGCGCCGTTGGAGATGTTCGACCCCTGGCCGGCGAAGGCTTGCGGCAATTGGTTGATCACGTCCTCGACGCGCACGACGCCGGCTTCCTGGATCTGGTCGGAGCCCAGTACGCTGACCGGGCTGACGCTGGTCAGGTTCGGCTCGGGAATGCGCGAGCCGGTGACCACGAATTCGGTGACGGCGGTGCCGTTGTCGGCCACCTGGGTCGTCGCGGTCTGCGCGAAAGCGCCGCCCGCGGAGATGGCGGCGACAGCGACGCCGGTGATCATGGAAGTCGCCAGAAGGCGTGCGCGCGTGGTCGCGATGGTCAAGGTGTGGTCCTCCGTACGGGCTTGGCGCCGTGCCAAAGATCAGGCGCCCAAGCCGCAACCGTGAATGATCCCGAGTGAAAAGCCCCCCGGTTACGCCACAGTTATCGGCAGGGC